>NZ_JAYRCW010000019.1:0-13345 GCF_041909755.1 Sandaracinobacter sp. | reverse complement strand
AGGCGAGATCACCTACGGGCTGGAACGGCTGGCGATGTACATTCTGGGCGTCGAGAATGTCTATGACCTGCCGTTCAACAACGACGGCCTGAGCTATGGCGACGTGTTTCTGGAAAACGAACGCCAGTTCTCTGCCTATAATTTCGAGGCGGCGAACACCGACGCGCTGTTCGATGCCTTCCGCAAGAGTGCGGAGGAGTGCCGGGCGCTGGTGGAAGCGGGATTGCCGCTGCCCGCCTATGATCAGGCGATCAAGGCCAGCCACCAGTTCAACCTGCTGAACGCGCGTGGCGTGATTTCGGTGGCGGAACGGCAGGCCTATATCGGCCGGGTGCGCGATCTGGTGAAGGCGGTTGCCGACCTACAGGTGCAGAAGGAGACGGCCAATGGCTGATTTCCTTCTCGAACTCTTCTCCGAGGAAATCCCGGCCCGGATGCAGCCGGCGGCCGCGCAGCAGCTGCGCGAGAAGTTCGGGGCGCTGTTGGCGGAAGCCGGGCTGAAGGCGGACGCGGTTGAAACCCACGCCACGCCGCGCCGTCTGGCGCTGATTGCGCGCGGGCTTCCGGCGGCGAGCGAGGCGGTTTCCGAAGAACGGCGCGGGCCGCGCGCCGACGCGCCCGCGCAGGCGATTGAAGGCTTTCTGAAATCCACCGGCCTTTCGCGCGAGCAGCTGGAAGAGCGCGACACCGGCAAGGGCGTGTTCCTGTTCGCGAACCTCGCCCGAGAGGGGCGGCCAGCGGCAGAGATTCTGGCGGCGAAGCTGCCCGCACTGATCGCCGGGTTCCAATGGCCCAAGAGCCAGCGCTGGGGGCGGGCAAGCCAGTCTACCGCCAGCCCGCGCTGGGTGCGGCCGCTGCGCGCCATCGTGGCGCTGCTGGATGGCGCGGTCGTGGAGTTCGAGGCGCTGGGGCTGCAATCCGGGCGGGAAACCTTCGGCCATCGCTTCATGGGCGGCGCGGACCCCGTCTCCATCGACGGCCCGGCGACCTATGAAGCGCAGCTGAAGGCGGTGTTCGTGATCCTGTCTGCCGAGGAGCGGCGGCGGATCATCCGCGAAGGGGCAGAAACGGCGGCAGCCGCCGCCGGGCTGAAGCTGCGCCCCGACGACGGGCTGGAAGCCGAGAATGCGGGGCTGACGGAATGGCCGGTGCCGCTGCTGGGCCGGTTCGACCCGGCCTATCTGGAGGTGCCGCCCGAGATCATCCAGCTGACGATGCGGACGAACCAGAAATATTTCGCGGTGGAGGATGCCGAGGGAAATCTGGCCCCCGGCTTCGTCTGCGTCGCGAACCTGGTGGCGCCAGACGGCGGAAAGACAATCGTGGCGGGCAACGAGCGCGTTCTGTCTGCGCGCCTGTCGGACGCCAAATTCTTCTGGACGAACGACAGGGCGAAGCCGCTGGAAAGCTTCGGCGAAAAGCTGCAGACAATCGTGTTCCACGAAAAGCTTGGCACCATGGCCGAGAAGGTGGAGCGCGTGGCGAAGCTGGCGCGCTGGCTGGTCGAGACCTACCCAGACCAATTCCCAGGGGCCTCGGCAGAAACCGTCGAACGCGCCGCCCGCCTAGCCAAGGCAGACCTGACGACTGGCACCGTTGGCGAGTTCCCGGAACTGCAGGGGATCATAGGCGGCTATCTGGCCGGCGTGCAGGGCAAGAAGCCGGAGATCGTCGCGGCACTCAAGCAGCACTACGTAGCGCTGTCGGAAGGCGATGTGCCAGTCGCGGTGGCGCTGGCGGATCGGCTGGATACGTTGGTCAGTTTCTTCGGTGCGGATATCCGCCCGACCGGCTCCAAAGACCCGTTCGGACTTCGAAGAGCCAGCCTTTCGATCATATCGATGATCCAAAATGGAAATATTCGACTGAGTCTCGAAAGCGCAATCTGGGCGACCATTTTATTTGTTCAAGAGCAGTATAAGAATTTCATGGAAGAAATGTTTCAAATTGAATCTAAACCATTATCAATAAATGGGAAAAATAGCATACGAGAGATTTTATCTACATATATAAGCATTTACCCGTTACTTGTTGGCCAAGAACCAATTGAACTAATGGATGATGATGAAATTCTAGATGTTCGTATGCATGGATCGATTAATGAAGATATCATTCGTCGCTGGGAGCAGATGCACGGAGCTTACTCACTAGGGCATCTCGTCTTTCTGGGAATGGATGCGGCAGATGATCTCGTGTCCAGCCTCATCGCATTTCTTGCAGACCGCCTGAAGGTCCAGCAGCGCGAGGCAGGCGTCCGCCACGATCTGATCGACGCCGTGTTCGCGCTGGGCGGAGAGGATGATCTCGTCCGCCTGCTGGCGCGGGTGAAGGCGTTGCAGGCGTTCGTGGAAACGGATGACGGGAAGAACCTGATCGCGGGCTACAAGCGCGCCGCCAACATCCTGAAGGCCGAGGAGAAGAAGGACGGCGTGGCCTACGCGCTCGATCTGGACGCCCTCGACAGCCCCTATTTCGGCGAAACCGAAAAGAACCTCGCCGCGCAGTTCGCGCGGGCCGAGGGCGCGTCGGGCGTGCTGCTGTTCGACGAGGTGGACGAACTGCTGGCGCGGGAAGATTTCGAAGGCGCGATGAAGCGCCTGTCCGTTCTGCGCGCGCCGGTGGATCGCTTCTTCGAGGACGTTACCGTGAACGACCCCGACCCGGCCGTCCGCAAGCGCCGCCTTGGCCTGCTGGCCGGGATTCGCGATGCGATGCACCGCGTCGCCGACTTCTCCAAACTGGAAGGGTAGATCCCCAATGCCCCAGCGCCTCCTGATCCCCTTTGGCGGCTCCGCCCCGTCAGCCCACCGGCTGGGCAAGGCGCATCTGGGGGGCAAGGGCGCGAACCTCGCTGAAATGGCCGGCATCGGGCTGCCGGTGCCGCCGGGCTTCACCATCCCCACGCCGCTGTGCGCCCGCTATTACGAAGCCGGTGCGCGCCTGCCGGATGCGCTGAAGGCCGAGCTGAAGGCGGGCCTTGCCCATATCGAGCAGGTCGTCGGCATGGAGTTCGGCTCTGCCGGCAATCCGCTGCTGGTGTCCGTACGCTCAGGCGCGCGGGTTTCGATGCCGGGCATGATGGATACGGTGCTGAACCTGGGCCTGAACGACAGCACCGTCGAAGGCCTCGCGGCCCGCAGCGGCAATCCCCGCTTCGCGTGGGACAGCTATCGCCGGTTCATCCAGATGTATGGCGACGTGGTGCTGGGCCTCGATCATTATCTGTTCGAGGATGCGCTGGAGATCCTGAAGGACGACAAGGGTGCCACGCTGGACACCGACCTGACCGCGGATGATCTGAAGGGCCTTGTCGCCCAGTATCAGGAGATCGTGCTGAAGGAGACGGGGCAGCCCTTCCCGCAGGATCCCGTCATCCAGCTGGAAGGCGCGGTTGCCGCCGTGTTCGGCAGCTGGCGGTCCGAACGGGCGGCCGTGTATCGCCGCCTGAACGACATTCCCGAGGAATGGGGCACCGCCGTCACCGTGCAGGCGATGGTGTTCGGCAACATGGGCGAAACCTCTGCCACCGGGGTCGCCTTCACGCGGAACCCGGCGACCGGCGAGCGCGCCATCTATGGCGAATATCTGATCAACGCCCAGGGCGAGGATGTGGTGGCGGGCATCCGCACGCCGCAATATCTGACGCTCGCCGCGCGCGAGCAGGCGGGGGCGAAGGCGGCTTCGATGGAGGAAGCCATGCCGGCGGTGTTCGCCGAGCTGGCCCGCATGTTCGAGCAGCTGGAGCTGCATTACCGCGACTGCCAGGACATCGAGTTCACCGTGCAGGAAGGCAAGCTGTGGCTGCTGCAGACGCGCAGCGGCAAGCGCACGGCGAAGGCCGCGCTGAAGATGGCCTGCGACATGGTGGACGAAGGGCTGATCCAGACGGACGAGGCCGTTCTGCGCGTGGAGGCCAGCGTGCTGGACCAGCTGCTGCACCCCACGCTGGACCCGAAGGCGGAGCGCAAGGTGCTGGCCGTGGGCCTGCCCGCTTCGCCGGGGGCGGCATCCGGTGCGATCGTGCTGGACAGCGAAACCGCCCACAGCCGCGCGGCGACCGGCGAGGACGTGATCCTGGTGCGGCTGGAAACCAGCCCGGAGGATATCGCCGGCATGCATGCCGCGCGCGGCATCCTGACGGCGCGCGGCGGCATGACCAGCCATGCCGCTGTCGTCGCGCGCGGGATGGGGCGCCCCTGCGTCTCTGGCGCGGGCGGCATCGCCATCGACATGGACAGCCGCACCCTGCGCATCGGCAGCCGCGAGCTGGCGGAAGGAACCGTGATCACGCTGGACGGCGCGTCCGGCGAGGTGATGGACGGCCGGGTGGCGACCGTGGAGCCGGAGCTATCAGGCGATTTCGCCCGGCTGATGGGCTGGGCCGACGCGCACCGCCGCATGAAGGTGCGCGCCAACGCCGAAACGCCGGAGGACTGCACCACGGCCCGCCGCTTCGGGGCGGAAGGCATCGGCCTTGCCCGCACAGAGCATATGTTCTTCGGCGCGGACCGCATCGTGCATGTGCGCGCCATGATCCTGGGCGCCGATGAGGCGACCCGGCGCACGGCGCTGGAAAAGCTGCTGCCGGCGCAGCGTTCGGATTTCGAGGCGATCTTCCGCATCATGGAAGGCCTGCCCGTGACGATCCGCCTGCTGGATCCGCCGCTGCACGAGTTCCTGCCCCAGCGTGACGCGGAGATTGCCGAAGTCGCGGAATCGACAGGGCTTTCCGTCGCCGCCGTGCGCCGCCGCGTTTCCGACCTGCACGAGGCGAACCCGATGCTGGGGCATCGCGGCTGCCGGCTGCTGATCAGCTATCCGGAAATCGTGGAGATGCAGGCCCGCGCCATCTTCGAGGCGGCGCTGGCGATCCCGGGCGGCGTGTCCCCCGAAGTGATGGTGCCGCTGGTCGCGACCCGTCGCGAGCTGGAGATCGTGAAGGCGATCATCGACCGGGTGGCCGCCGACGTGTTCGAGGCTGCCGGTCGCTCGCTACCCTATCATGTGGGGACGATGATCGAACTGCCGCGCGCGGCCCTTCGGGCCGGTGAAATCGCAGGCGCCGCCGAATTCTTCAGCTTCGGCACCAACGACCTCACCCAGACAACGCTGGGCATCAGCCGCGACGACGCGGGCCGCTTTCTGGGCGATTATGTGGAGGCGGGCATCTATCCGCGCGATCCGTTCGTGAGCCTGGATACCGACGGCGTCGGGGAACTGGTGAAGCTGGCGGCGGAACGCGGCAAGGTGGAGCGGCCCGGGCTGAAGCTGGGCATCTGCGGCGAACATGGCGGCGATCCGGCCACCATCGACTTCTGCGACGGCGAAGCGCTGGATTATGTCAGCTGCTCGCCCTGGCGCGTGCCGATCGCCCGGCTGGCCGCGGCCCAGGCCTCGCTGCGCCGGAAATGAAGACCGCCCTGGAAGATGTCCGCGTGCTGGATCTCTCCCGCGTGCTGGCCGGCCCCTATGCGACGCAGATGCTGGGGGACCTGGGCGCTGATGTGATCAAGGTGGAGCGGCCGGGCAAGGGCGACGACACCCGCAGCTGGGGCCCGCCCTGGACGACGAACGCCGACGGCTCGCGCGGGGACGCCAGCTATTTCTTTGCCTGCAACCGCAACAAGCGCAGTCTGGCGCTGGATTTTCACAAGCCCGAAGGGCGGGCGGTTCTGCACCGGCTGTTCGCCTGGGCCGATATCGTCGTGGAAAACTACAAGGGCGGCGATCTGGAGCGCTTCGGGCTGGATCAGGCGACCATCCGGCAGGCGCATCCCGGCCTCATCTGGTGCTCCATCACCGGCTTCGGCCATTCCAGCCCCGACGCCCACCGGGCCGGCTATGATTTCATGATCCAGGCGGAAGCCGGCCTGATGGACATCACCGGCGAGAAGGGCGGCCGTCCGCTGCGCGCGGGCGTTGCGGTCGCGGATCTGACGACGGGGATGATGGCCGTGACGGCGATGCTCGCCGCCCTTCGCCACAGGGAGCGCACCGGCGAGGGTCAGCATATCGACATGGCGCTGTTCGATGTGACGGTCGGCTGGCTGGCCAATCAGGCGTCCAGCTGGCTGATGGGCGGGGCGGAACCGGGCCGGATGGGCAACCAGCACCCGTCCATCGTACCTTATCAGGATTTCCCGACGGCAACCGGCCCGATCGCGCTGGCGGTGGGCAATGATCATCAGTTCGGCATCTTCGCGCGGCTCGTCGGGCACCCGGAATGGCCGGAGGACGCACGCTTCGCGACAAGCGCGGCGCGGTCCGCCAACCGCGAGCTGCTGGTGCCGATGGTGGAGGCGGTGCTGAAAAGCCGCCCGGCAGAGGAGTGGCTGGCCCTGCTGTCCGAGGCGCAGGTGCCGGCAGGTCCGATCGCGACGGTCCGGCAGGCGCTGGAAAGCGGGCAGTCGCAGGCGCGCGGGCTGGTTGTCGAACAGGCACACCCCAGGCTCGGCACGGTGCGAACCGTCGCCCAGCCGCTGGCGCTGACGGCAACGCCCCCCAGCTATCGCCGACCGCCGCCGGCGGTGGGCGAACATGGCCGCGAGATTCTGGCGGAGCTGGGAATCCCTGCGGCGGAGATTGACGAACTGGTACGATCGGGGGTCATAGGGGCGGCATGAGCGGGCCTCTGTTCCACCTCCCCTCCAACGCCATCATCGGACGGGAGAGGATGGCGGACGGCGCGACGATCCGCACCCTGCTGCTGCCGCACGACCGGCCGGTTTCGAACCTGCTGCTGCTGACGGGCCGGGCCGACTTCCATGAGAAGTGGGCGGATGCGATCCGCCACCTGCACGATGCCGGATTCGCCATCGCCAGCTTCGACTGGCGCGGGCAGGGCGGTTCCACCCGCCTCAGCGACAAGGGGGCAGGGCATATCGACAGCTTCGACACCTGGCTGTCCGATCTCGACCATCTGTCGCGCTGGGCGCTGGACGCGCTGCCGGGGCCGCGCTGGCTGGCGCTGGGGCACAGCATGGGCGGTCACCTGCTCACACGATGGGCGAGCGATCCCGGGCGGGGCGGCTCGGCGTTCCGGGCGGAGCTTGACGGGCTGGTTCTGGCCGCCCCCTTCTATGGGCTGGGCGGGCCGCTCGCCATGCGGTCGGCCGCGATGCGGCTGGCGCCGATCCAGGTGCTGCGCGGGAAGGCGGCGGAATTCGCCTGGGGGCAATCCCCCTATGGGCCCATCCAGCAGGCCCCGGCGCGCCAGCTGCTGCTGACGGGAAGCCGCGCCCATTTCGAGGATGAGGGGCGCTGGGTTTCGTCCCACCCCGAACTGGCGACGGGCGGCGTGAGCTGGGGGTGGATCAAGGCCTTCGCGGACAGCCAGAGACGACTGGATTCGCAGCCGCTGGAACGGCTGGACCTGCCGGTGCTGATGATGCTCGCCGCACGGGAGCGGCTGGTGGACAACAAGGCGGCCATCCGGGTGGCGACGCGCATGGCAAACTGCCGGACGCACATCGTGCCCGCCGCCGCCCATGAACTGCTGCGGGAGGCGGAACCCCAGTTGCAGGAAGCACTGGGACAGATCCGCCGCTTCGCGCTAGAAGTGGCGAAATGAGCCAGTTCGACATCCTGATCGTCGGCGCCGGAATCGGGGGCGCCTCGCTCGCCCATGCGCTGCTGGTGGCACAGCCTGGCCTGAAGGTCGGCATTCTGGAGGCCGAAAGCCAGCCCGGCTATCACACGACGGGCCGTTCCGCGGCCTTCTATGCCGAAACCTATGGTGGGCCGACGGTCCAGCCGCTCACCACCGCGTCGCGGCGCTTTTTCGAATGCCCGCCCAAGGGGTTCGCGGACACCGCCATCGTGTCGCCGCGCGGCGCGCTGCACCTGCGCCACATCGATGCGCCCGGCTCGCTGAAGGCGCTGGAGGAAGAGTTTCGCCACGGCCGCGTCGCCCATCAGCGGCTGGGGCCGGAAGGCATCCACAAGCTGATGCCCTTCCTGCGGCCGGAATGGGCGCAGACCGCCATCTGGGAGCCCGGCTGCGCCGACATCGATGTGGCCGGGTTGCACCAGGCCTATCTGCGGAGCGCAAAAAAGGCGGGCGCGGCGCTGATCACCGACGCCCGGCTTTCGAAGGCGGTCCACCGATCGGGCGTCTGGCATGTGGAAACCCCGGCGGGGGCCTATCAGGCGGCGGCGCTGGTGAATGCGGCGGGCGCCTGGGCCGACGAGGTGGCCGAGGCCGCCGGCGTGGCCCCCATCGGCATCCAGCCGCTCCGCCGCACCATCGTGGTGACCGAGGTGCGCCCTGATGCGCCTGCCGACATGCCGGTGGTGATGGACGCGGGCGGCTCGCTCTATTTCAAGCCCGATGCCGGGCGGCTGTGGATTTCGCCGCACGATGAAACGCCGGACGTGCCGCACGATGTGCAGCCGGACGAAATGGACATGGCCATCGCCCTCGATCGCTTCGAACAGATGTGCGACTGGCCGATCCGCCGCCTGGCTTCGAAATGGGCCGGCCTTCGCAACTTCGCGCCGGATCGCCAGCCGGTTCTGGGGCCGGATCCGTCGGAGCCCGGCTTCCACTGGTGCGCGGGGCAGGGCGGCTGGGGCATCCAGACGGCGCCGGCCGCCGCCGCGATCGCGGCGGCGCAGCTGCTGGGCAAGCCTGTCGAGCCGCACTATGCCGGCATCGACCCGTCGCCCTATCTTCCGGCCCGGTTTCGCTGAGGCCTTGCGCCCGCCGGCGGTTGCTCTAGCGCTTCATTCATCCACAGGCAGTCTGCTTGCCACACCCCCTAGATATGGTAAGGTTTATCCCCTCATGTCCAAGATGTTGAAAGCCTCGCTTTTCCTTGCGGCCGCGCTGACGGTGTCAGCCTGTGATTCGGGCACGTCCACTGCGGCCCCCGGCGCCAAGACGGGCGCGGCGGCCCCGGCCGCGAAGGACTGGACGCAGACGGTTGTCGAAACGCCCGAGGGTGGCTTCCGCATGGGCAATCCGGATGCGAAGGTGAAGATCGTCGAGTTCGCCTCGCTCACCTGCTCCCACTGCCGCGATTTCCACAAGGAGGCGCAGACGAGCTTCAAGCCCAATTATGTGAAGACCGGGCAGGTTTCCTACGAGTTTCGGCCCTTCATGCTGAACATCTATGATTTTGCGGCCACCAAGCTTGCCATGTGCGAGGGGCCGGACCGCTTCTTCACCTGGGCGAACGAGCTTTACATGAACGCCGAGACCTGGATGGAGCCGTTCACCAAGCTGACGGATGCGGATATCGCGCCGCTGCGGAATCTTGCGCCCGGCGACCAGATCAAGGGCCTGGCCCATGCCGGCAAGCTGAACGAATTCGCGCGCACCAAGGGCCTTCCGGGTGCGAAGTTCGATGCCTGCATGGCCGACCAGGCGATGTTCGACGCGCTCGGCAAGCGGCAGCAGGCCGCGATGGACACCTATCAGGTGCAGGGAACGCCGACGTTCCTGCTGAACGGCAAGAAGCTGGACGGCGTCGCCAACTGGGCCGCACTGGAGCCCAAGATCAAGGACGCGCTCTGATGCGCCCCGGCTCGGCATGAAGTTCGCGAAGCTCCGTCTTTCGGGCTTCAAATCCTTCGTCGAGCCGACCGAACTGCTGATCCGGGAGGGGCTGACGGGTGTCGTCGGCCCCAACGGATGCGGCAAATCCAACCTGCTGGAAGCCTTGCGCTGGGTGATGGGCGAAAGCTCCGCCCGGTCGCTCCGCGTGGCGGCGGGCGGATCGGGCATGGACGATGTGATCTTCGCGGGCACGGCAAAGCGGCCGAGCCGCGATCTCGCGGAAGTCCGGCTGATGCTGGACAATCGCGCACGGCGCGCACCGGCCGAATTCAACGCCGACGAGGAGATCGAGGTTTCGCGCGCGATCCTGCGCGGTGAAGGCTCCACCTATTCCCTGAACGGCCGCGAGGTCCGGCTGAAGGATGTGCAGCTGCTGTTCGCGGATGCCGCGACCGGCGCGCATTCCCCGGCCCTTGTCAGCCAGGGGCGGGTCGCCGCGATCATCAATGCCAAGCCGCAGGAGCGGCGTCAGCTGCTGGAAGAGGCCGCCGGAATTTCCGGCCTGAACGTGCGTCGGCGGGAAGCCGAGCTGCGCCTGAAGGCGGCGGATTCGAACCTGGTGCGGCTTGCGGATGTGATGCAGGCGTCGGACCAGCAGGCGCAGGGCCTCAGGCGGCAGGCGAAGTCGGCGCAACGCTATCGCGAGCTGTCGGACCGGATTCGGGCTGGCGAAGCCGCCCTTCTGAGGCTGCAATGGGCTGCCGCGATCGAAGCCCTGCAAGTGGCCGAGCGCGACTTGCGCGATGCCGATGCGATGCTGGGGGAGGCCGTGAAATCGGCCGCCCGCGCCGCCACGGCGCAGGCAGATGCCGCGGCCGGCCTTCCGGCGAAACGGCAGGCGGAAGCCGCGCTTGCCGCGACGGTGCAGCGGCTGACAACCGAGCGCGCGACGGTGGTGGCGGAACGGCAGGGGCTGGTGAAGCGACTGCAGGACCTTGCCGTGGCGCTGGAAAATGCAGCCGCCGATGCCGAGCGCGAACGTGCCCGCGCCCGCGATTCGGCTGCGACACAGGCGCGGCTGGCGGAAGAGCTGGAGGGCCAGCAAGCCGCAAAGGCAGAGGCGGAACAGGCGATCGCGCCCCAGGCCGGAGAGGTCCGGACGGCGGAACAGGCCGCAACCGAGGCGGAACGCGCGCTCGCCACGGCGGTTGAGGCCCATGCCGCGCTGGTGGCCGAGGCGCGCAGCGTGCGGGCGCAGGCGGAGGCGGCCAGGGGCCGTGCCGAGCGGCTGGACGGCGAACGGCGGCGACTGCACGCCGAGCTGGACCGGCTGAAGGCCGGCGGCAATGGCGCGCAACTGGATCAGCAACTGGCCGAGGCAGAGGCCCAGCTGGCCGCCCGGACTGCGGAGGCCGAATCTGCGGCGTCGGCCATCGCCATGGCCGAGGGTGAGGCGCAGGCCGCGCGGCAGGCGGCGGATGCCGTCGAGCGCGCGCTGGCAGCCGCCCGAACGGAGGTCACGAGCCTGGAGGCGGAGGCGTCCGCGCTCGAGCGCATGAAGAATGCAAAGCAGGGGCCTGCGACGGCGGCGGCGCGCGCGGCGATCTCCGCCCGGCCGGGCTTCGAGGCGGCGGCTGCGGCCGCACTGGGCGATGATCTGAACGCGGCGATCGGCGCGCCCGAACGGCCCGCGCGGCACTGGCTGCTGCTGGGGCATCAGGCCGATGATCCGGCGCTTCCGGCCGGTTGCGAGGCCCTTTCGGGGCAGGTGACGGCGCCACCCGAACTGGCGCGGCGGCTGGCGCAGGTGGGCGTGGTGGAAGGTGCGCCCGACGCTGCCGCCCTGAAGGCGCTGAAGCCGGGGCAACGGCTTGTATCCCGCGACGGTTGGCTGTGGCGCTGGGATGGGTTTGTCGCCCCGCCGGGCGGCCAGGCGACGGCCGTGGCAGAGGCGCTGGCGCAGGACAATCGCCGCCGGGAGATTGCGGATGCACTGGACGCGCCCCGCGCCCGGCTGGCGGCGGCGGAAGCCGAGCTGGCCGCGCAGAAAGAGATGCTGGCAAGGGCGCAGGGCGCCGAGCGTCAGGCCCGGACCCAGCGGGCGGAGGCCGAACGGCTGAAGGATCAGCTTTCGGGGCGCTTGCAGGGGCTGCGGGCCGCACAGGCGCAGGCAGCCGCCCGCGCCGGTGCGCTGGAGGCCTCCATCGAGCGACTGACCGCCGAGGGCGCGAGCGCGACGGCCGACGTCGAACAGGCGACCGCCGCGATCGCCGCGCTGCCGGATGCGACCCGGGCGGCCGAAGCCGTTGCGTCTGCCCGCGCCACGGCGGAGCGCACGCGCGCCCTGCTGGCACAGGCGCGGGCGACCGCCGCCGGACTGGAGCGCAACCTGGCCGAGGCGGGCGCGCGAATCGCAAGGCTGCAACGCGAACTGGCCGACTGGCAGGCGCGGGACCGGGATGCGGCGGCGACGGCGGATGCGCTTGCCGCGCGGGTTTCGAAGCTGACGGGCGAGCGGGCCGGGCTGGTGGCGGAACCGGATGCGCTGGATGCGCGGCTGGCGATCCTTGACCGCGACATCGCCGCTGCGGAGGCGCAGCGGACGACGGCTGCGGAATCAGTGATGGCGGGCGAACTCGCGCAGTCTGAACTGGATCGCGAAGCGCGCGCGGCCGAGGGGCGGGTCGCGGATGGTCGGGAGAGGCGGGCGACGCTGGCGGCCCGCACGGACCAGCTGCGCGAGAAAGTCGCGGCCCTTGTGGCCGACGCGCGGGAACGTTTTGGCGTGGCGCCTTCCGATCTGGAGACGCCGGGACCGGAAGACCCCGCGCAGCTGGATCAACGGCTGCAGAACATGCGGGCCGAGCGCGAGCGAATCGGCGTGGTCAACCTGCGGGCCGATATCGAACTGGCCGAGATCGAAGCCGTGCTGGCGGAACAGATGCGTGAGCGGCAGGAGCTGGAAACCGCCATCAACCGGCTGCGCGGCTCCATCGGAACGCTGAACCGCGAAGGGCGGGCCCGGCTGATGACGGCCTTCGCGGAGGTGGACGCCCATTTCCGCGAACTGTTCGTGACGCTGTTCGGCGGGGGATCGGCCGAACTGACGATGATCGAAAGCGACGATCCGCTGGAAGCCGGCCTCGAGATTCGCGCCCAGCCGCCGGGCAAGAAGCTGCAGTCCCTTTCGTTGCTGTCGGGTGGGGAGCAGGCGCTGACGGCGGTTGCCCTGATCTTCGCGCTGTTCCGCACCAACCCGGCGCCGATCTGCGTGCTGGATGAAGTGGACGCCCCGCTGGATGATGCGAACGTGGAGCGATTCACCCGGCTTCTTCAGCACATGGCCGACACGACGGACACGCGCTTCCTGATCGTCACGCACAATGCCGTCACCATGGCAGCCATGCACCGGCTGTATGGAGTGACAATGGCCGAGCCCGGCGTGAGCCAACTTGTCTCTGTGGAACTGCGTGAAGCCGAGCAACTTGTGGCGGCATAGGCTGAAAGTCGCCCCCTGCGGACCGGCTGCAAGGGTTGACTGCAGCTTGACGCCCGCGCGGCGGGGCTCTAACGGAACCCCGCTTCGGCGGCTCTAGCGGGCCTGCGGAGCCCTAGGCGCATATCCGCCGACGGCTGACCTGTTCGAAACGCGAAGGGCCAACCACCTTGCCCGATCCTGCCGACAAGCGAGACCTCGACAAGCTCGAGGCCCGGCTGGAAGCAGCAAAGGCAAGGCATGAGCCCCGGGCGCGGCAGGCGGCCTCGTCGGCATTGGCCCAGGGCACCCGCCATGCTTTCGAGATCGCGGCGACCACACTGGTCGGCGGCGGGATCGGGTGGCTGCTG
>NZ_JAYRCW010000018.1:0-32613 GCF_041909755.1 Sandaracinobacter sp. | reverse complement strand
CAATGGCGCGAAGCCAAGGCGGGCAGATGCCCGCCGCCCGGCGCCTGAGGGACCACACAATTCCCGGTGGCGAACGCCACCGCAAGCGCGACCGCGCGCCCGAGCCAATGCGAGGATAGCCAAGGGCCGCGGATGCGGCCCGCCCGGCGCCTGAGGACCAACACAAGCCCGGCCCGCAGGGCCGCAAGGCCGACCGGCCGCCGCGCCCAATGGCGCGAAGCCAAGGGCCGCGGATGCGGCCCGCCGGCGCCTGAGGACCAAAACAATAAAGTGCCAGAAGCCCTGTAAGCCGGGTTCTGTTCCCCTTGCCGGGGCGGCGACCATTCCTCTCGGATGCGTGTTGCCACGCATCTCCAGCAACCAACCCGCACATCCAGGCCGGATCAGGCCCGCCTCTCGGCACGATGCGCCTATTCGGTCTTGCTCCCGGTGGGGTTTGCCGTGCCGCGCCTGTCACCAGCCGCGCGGTGCGCTCTTGCCGCACCCTTTCGACATCACCATCAGCCCGAAGGGCCCGGATGGCAGTCTGCTTTCTGTGGCACTGTCCCTGGGGTCACCCCCGGCGGGCGTTACCCGCCACCGTCGATCCTTGGAGCCCGGACTTTCCTCGACCCCTCTCGGGGACGCGGCCGCCCAGGCTTCTGGCACCGCTTTCACTTGTGCGCGAGGCCCGAAAAGGTCAAGTTCCCCCGATATCGACAGGAGGCAGCCTTGGCGAACGAGCCCACCACAACCAACGATTTCGACATGAACCGGCCGACGATCATCAGCCTGCTCTATGTGGGCAGCTTCCTGGCCGGCATCACCTCGATCATCGGCGTCATCCTCGCCTATGTCTGGAACGGCGAACCGCACGAAAGCTGGCAGGACAGCCACTTCCGCTATCATATCCGCACCTTCTGGATCGGCTTCGTCTGGTCCTTCGTGGCGCTCGTCGGCTCCATCCTCACCTTCGGCCTGCTGGCCTGGGCGCTGTTCCCGCTGGTCGCCGTCTGGTTCGCCGCCCGCGCAATCAAGAGCCTGATGGCCGCACAGAAGCACCAGCCGGTCGAGAATGTGACAACCTGGTTCGTCTGAGGAAAGGACCGCCGCGATGAGCCCGCGCCCGAAAGATGCCGCCGAAGCGCCCGAAGCCTTCAACAGCGAGCAGGACGACGGCCCGCAGGCGCAGGACGTGGCCGAGGATGCCCTCCACCCCGAACCCGCCCTGCAAGACAGCGTGCACGGCCCGTCGGACCGGACAAGCCTCTACGACGACGAACCCGATGACTTGGTCGACGTGATGCGCGAGATGGTCGAATCGGGCCAGATCGACACCGGCGCCTTCGAGGGCGAACCGATGCACGACGACGAGGAAGACATATTGGGCGACACCGACCCCGGCGACGACGAGCTGGAGTCCATCCCCGATCTCGACAGCGACCTGTCAGATCTCGACAGCGACTGGGGCGAGGACGACCTGAGCGCCGACGAATAACCCGCCCTGCTCAGAGGAAAGACGCGATCAGCGCCCGGTCTGCCCCCGGTGCATCAGCATCGCGTCCGCCAGCACCAGCGCCATCATCGCTTCCGCCACCGGCGCCGCGCGGATCCCGACGCAAGGGTCATGCCGGCCCTTCGTCACGATCTCGGCAGCCTCGCCGCCCTGCGTCACCGTCTGCACGGGCGTCAGGATGGAACTTGTCGGCTTCAGCGCCAGCCGCACCACCACCGGCTGCCCGGTGGAAATCCCGCCCGCCACGCCGCCGGCATGGTTCGCCAGGAACATCGGCCGCCCGTCCGGCCCGGGCCGCATCGCATCCGCATTTTCCTCGCCGCGCAGCTTCGCGGCGCCGAACCCGTCCCCGATCTCCACGCCCTTCACGGCGTTGATCGACATCATCGCGGCGGCCAGCTGCCCGTCCAGCTTGTGATAGATGGGCGCGCCCCAGCCCGCCGGCACGCCATTCGCCACAACTTCCACAACGGCCCCCAGCGAGGATCCGGATTTGCGCGCGGCATCCAGCGCGGCTTCCCAGCGCGCTGCAGCCTTCGCATCCGGGCAGAAGAAGGGGTTGCGGCCGATTTCGGCCACGTCGAAATTCGCCCGGTCGATGGCGTCCCCGCCCAGCTCCACCAGACAGGCGCTGATCGAAACGCCCGGCCCCAGCACCACGCGTGCCACAGCGCCCGCCGCCACCCGCGCCGCCGTTTCCCGCGCAGAGGAGCGCCCACCCCCGCGCGGATCGCGGAAGCCATATTTGGCGTCATAGGCATAGTCCGCATGGCCGGGCCGGTATTTCACCGCGACTTCGGAATAATCCTTTGATCGCTGGTCCACATTGCGGATCATCAGGCTGATCGGTGTTCCCGTCGTCCGCCCCTCATGCACGCCCGACAGGATCTCCACCGCATCCGGCTCCTGCCGCTGGGTGGTGAACCGGCTGGTGCCCGGCCGCCGCTTGTCCAGGAAGGGCTGGATATCCGCTTCCGAAAGCACCAGCCCCGGCGGACACCCATCCACCACAGCCCCCAACGCCGGCCCATGGGATTCCCCCCAGGTCGTGAAGCGGAACAGATGACCAAAGCTGTTGTGCGACATGGGATCGGGAATGGCGGATGGCCGCCGGAATGGCAATCATTGCAATTGTCCGTCCCGGCCTCCAACGGGCCGCTTGACTTGGGTCGGCCAAGCGTCATGGTCCGTGGCACAACCAAGACAAAAGGATCCTCTTTGCATGTTGTTTCGCGTAGTTTTTGCAGGTGCCGCCTGCCTGATGTCCGTGTGCCCGGCCTCCGCACAGAATTCGCCAAACACGGCATCCGCCCCTGCGGCTGCCGCAATGAGAAACAGCGACGTTGTTACACTGGTGAGGGCCGGTCTCCCCGACGAAGCGGTGGTTGCAAAGATTCGCAGCGGCAAGACCGAATTTGATCTTTCAACGGATGGTCTCATTGCCCTGAAAGCTGCCGGCGTTTCCGGCACCGTAATGGCTGCAATGATCAATCCCGCGCCCGCAGCACAGGTGGCCGAACTTTCCGTCGACTCTGCCGATCCGAATGTGCCGCATTATCCGGGGCTCTACATTCTCGAAAAGACAAGCGGCGACGGGAAAATGACGCGCATCGACCCGACAATGTCGAATCAGGCGCGCACCAGCAACGTGCTTGGTTATGCACTGACGATGGGTCTGGCCTCCGCCAGCATCAAGGCCAGCATTCCGGGCGAAAGCGCCAGGGTGCAGACCAACAGCCGCCGGCCGGTCTTTTATGCCTTCTTCGAGGAATCAGTCCCTCGCGGGTTGCAGAACGCCAACTCCAGCACCTGGGCCAGCGGTGTGGGAACCACCACGTCATCCCCCGCCGAGGTCTCTCTCGTTCGCTTTGCCGAAGGCGAAAATCGTCGGGATGCAAAGGTTGGCCGCATCAACATCGGCGGCTCCAAGACCGGCGTCATGGAAAAGGATCAGGTTCCGTTCGAAAGCGAAATGCTTCGGCCCGGAGTCTATCGCGTGACGCCCAAGGCCGATCTGGCGCCGGGTGAGTATGGCTTCATCCAGGCATTGTCGGGCGGTGGAACACAAGGCGCCATGACGGCGCGCGTTTTCGACTTCGGCGTCGAGTAAGACTGAGCGGAAATTGGCGGGTTGGCGTTTGGCGCCAACTCGCCGCCTCAAGCCAGCGCAATATCCGGCGCGTCCTCGGCCTTCATGCCCACCACATGATAGCCGCTGTCCACATACAGCACCTCGCCCGTCGTGCCCGAGGCGAGGTCTGACAGCAGATACACACCCGCCCCGCCCACATCGTCCAGCGTGGTGTTGCGCTTCATCGGCGCGTTCAGTTCGTTCCACTTCAGGATATAACGGAAATCGCCGATCCCGCTCGCCGCCAGCGTCTTCACCGGCCCGGCGGAAATGGCGTTCACCCGGATGTTGTCGCGCCCGAAATCCACCGAAAGATAGCGCACGCTGGCCTCCAGCGCGGCCTTCGCCACGCCCATCACATTGTAGTGCGGCACCACCTTCTGGGCGCCGTAATAGCTCAGCGTCAGCAGCGACCCGCCGTTCGGCATCATCGCCCCGGCGCGGCGGCAGACGGCGGTGAAGCTGTAGCAGCTGATGTCCATCGACATCAGGAAGTTCGCCCGGCTGGTGTCGGCATAGCGGCCGCGCAGCTCGTTCTTGTCGGAAAAGCCGATGGCGTGCACCACGAAATCGATGGTCGGCCAATGCCCCGCCAGATCCGCGAACAGCTTGTCGATCGAGTCGTCCGAGGACACGTCGCAATCGAACAGCAGCGGCGCGCCCAGCGATTCCGCCAGCGGCCGCACCCGCTTCTCCAGCGCCTCGCCCTGATAGCTGAAGGCCAGCTCCGCGCCCTGTTCGCTCAGCTTCTGCGCAATGCCCCAGGCCAGCGAACGATCGTTCGCGACCCCCATGATGAGCCCGCGCTTGCCCGTCATCAGTCCCATGAAACGCCTCCAATCACCTGCCCGCCTTTATCCGGCGGGCGGCTCGCATGCCAGCGCCGCGTTCAGTTCCGTCCCCAGAACCAGCGCAAACCCCACCGCATAGAAAAACAGCAGCGCCAGCATCACGCCCGAAAGCGCGCCATAGGTCAGGCCCATGTGCCCGAACAGCGAAAAGGCCGGCCCCAGCAGCAGCAGCCCTACCACCCAGGCGGCGGTCGTCACCAGCGCGCCGGGCCAGGCGGCCGCCCCGCGAAAGCCCTGCGGGCTCAGCATCTTGAACAGCGCCCACAGCGCCAGGAACACGAACACCGGCGTCACCAGCCGGGAAAGGTCCAGCCAGCCGGGCGGCTGCAGCCGATCCGGAAACAGGTGGGTGATCGATTTCGCCGCCACCACCAGCACGAACTGCGACAGGAAGGCGATGATCACCAGCAGCATGGCGACAAGCGTGCCGCCCACCGACATCAGCCGGTATTCCAGAAAGTTGCGGGTGAAGGGCACCTCGAACGCCCGGTGGATGATGTCGCGCAGGGTCTCGATGAAGGTGGTGACGGTCCACAGCGCGACGATCCCGCCCACCCACAGAAGATTGCCCGTGCGGGCCTCCAGCACCTCGTCGATCACCGGCTCGAACAGCTCCGCCACATTGGCGGGCAGCGCGCGCAGCACGCCCTCGATCGCATAGCGCCCGGCATCGGTTTCCCCGAAGGCCGCCGTCACCGCCGTGATCAGGATGATCAGCGGCAACAGCGTCACGAGGCTCAGATAGGCAAGGTTGCCGGCGTGGATATAGCCGTCGCGCAGGGTCCGCCCCACTGTGCGGCGGATAACGGCATAGGTGCGCGGCAGCCGCGCCGCAAACCGGTGAAGCTGCCGCGACGGCCAACCGGAAAGCCCCCCCGGATGCGCGCCGGGCGCCGCCATGTCAGGCCTGCACCCGGGCCTTCAGGAATTCGGCCAGCCCGGCATCCTCCGGCACTTCCACCAGCACGCGCGCCAGCAGGTCGCCCCGGCTGCCGTCCTTCTTCGTGAAGCCCTTGCCCTTCAGCCGCAGCAGCTTGCCCGAAGACGTCGCCGGCGCGATCGTCGCCATCACCTCGCCTTCGGGCGTCGGCACGCGGGCCTTGCCGCCCAGCACCGCCGTCTCCAGCGGCACCATCGCATCCGTGCGCAGGTCGAACCCGTCGCGCGCGAAGCGGGCGTCGGGCTGGATCAGGAAGGTCACATGCGCGTCGCCCGCGCCGGCCGGCCCCTGGTCCCCCTGGCCGGGCAGGCGCACCTGCTGATTGTCTTCCACGCCCTTCGGAATGGCGAGCTCGATCGTCTTCCCGTTCCGCAGCGCCAGCCGCACCGTGCGGGCAAGGGCTGCATCCGCAAAAGGCACGGTCAGCCGGTAGTTCACGTCCGCCCCGCGCTGCGGCGGCTGGCGGAACCCGCCGGATCGCCCGCCGGATGCCCGGCCGAACAGCTCGGAAAACAGGTCCGAAGGGTCACCGCCAAAGTCGAAATCGAAATCGGGCGCCGCCCGCCCGCCGGGCCTGCCACCCGAATGTCCGCCCGGCCGATAGCCACCGCCGCCGAACCCCGCGAACTTCGGATTGCCCTGCTCGTCGATCTCGCCCCGGTCGTATTTCCCCTTCTTGTCCGGGTCCGACAGGATGTCATAGGCGGCCGTCACCTGCTTGAAGCGGTCGGCCGCCTTGGGATTGTCCTTGTTCCGGTCGGGGTGCAGCTCCTTCGCCAGCTTGCGATAGGCGCGCTTGATCGCGGCCGCGTCGGCCGTGCGGGGAACCCCCAGTTCGGAATAGAGATCTGCCATCAGTGGTTACAGGTCCTGCACGCAAACTGTTGCATAAAAGCCACACTCGATATAGGCGCAGTCACGGCTTGCGACAAGGCACTGTCTTGCGGCTGGGCGCACAGGGGCCTAGCGGGTGGGCATGACCGATCCATATGCGCTTTTTGGAGACTGGTTTGCCGAGGCGCAAGCCGCCGAGGTGAATGATCCCGGCGCCTGCGCGCTGGCGACGGTGGAGATGGAAGCAGACGGGCCGCCCATGCCCGACGTGCGCATCGTGCTGATGCGCGGCTTCGATGCCGGCGGCTTCCTCCTCTTCACCAACTACGACAGCGCCAAGGGCCGGCAGATCCGCCAGTGCCCCACGGCGTCCATCGCCTTCCACTGGAAGTCGCTGCGCAAGCAGGTGCGGGTGCGCGGCGCGATCGCGCGGGCGACCCTTGCCGAAAGCGACGCCTATTTCGCCACCCGTCCGCGCCCCAACCAGCTCTCCGCCTGGGCCTCGCATCAGTCCGAACCGCTGGACCGGCGCGAAACCTTCGAAGCCCGGCTGGCCGAAATGGACGCCCGCTTCCCGGCAGAGGTGCCAAGGCCGCAGAACTGGGGCGGCTACCGACTGACACCCCGCACCATCGAATTCTGGGAAGACCGCCCCGGCCGCCAGCATTGGCGCACCCTGTTCACGCAGGCCGAAGGCGGCTGGACGGAAGGCCTGCTCTTCCCCTGATCCGGGCCTAGGCCGGGCCGCCGAAAAAGGCCCGCACCTTCGCCTGCCCCGCCGCATCCATGTGCAGGCCCATCTTGGTGCGTCGCCACAGCACATCCTCGGCGGTCGTCGCCCATTCCCGGTCGCGCATGTGCTGCAGCTCCGCCTCGAACAGGCCGCCCATGTTCGCGCCCAGCCCGGCCGACAGCATGCCGTCCGCTTCCGTGCCCCACAGATGCGCCATGCGCGTCACGATCGCCGGGTCATACAGGTTGTGGTTGAGCTTCAGCTGCATCAGCCACTGGTCGAAATCCGCCCGCGCCGTGCCGCCCAGCCGCGGCACGTCCCCGCCCGGCAGCGGCGCATTGTGCGTCCAGCGCTTCGTCTCCGGGAACAGCTGCTTCAGCACCGCTTCCGCCAGCAGGCGGTAGGTGGTGATCTTGCCGCCCACCACCGTCATCGCCTGCTGGCCCGCATGCGGCACCAGCTGCCAGTCCCGCGTCGTCTCCCGCGCGCCCTTGCCTTCTTCCAGCACCAGCGGGCGGATCCCGGCAAAGCGGTGGACGATATCCGCGCCCGACAGCGGCTTCGCCAGGCTGCGGTTCACCGCCGCCAGCAGATAGGCTTCCTCGGCCTCCGTCAGCTTCGGGGCGTCGGGGCTGTCCACGGGGGTTTCCGTGGTGCCGATCAGGCTGAACTCGCCCTCCCATGGGATCACGAAGATGATCCGTCCGTCGGGCTGCTGCAGCATCCAGGCGTCCGCCGTGCGGTTCAGCTTGCGGGTCACGATATGGCCGCCCTGCACAAGCGAAAGGCGCGGCGCGTCGGCCAGCCCCATCAGCCGCCCGGCCACCTCGCCCGCCCAGGGCCCGGCGCAGTTCAGCAGCCGGCGCGCGGCAACCCGCCGGCCGGACGCCGTCTCCACCTCCCAGCCGAAATCCGTCCGGCGCGCCGCCGTCACGGGATCGCGCGGCGCGATCAGTGCGCCGCGGTCGGCGGCGTCGCGGGCGTTCAGGATCACCAGCCGGCTGTCGTCGATCCAGCCGTCCCAGTACCGGAAGGCCCGGCGCAGGTGCCGGGCAAAGGCCGGCCCGGCGGCATCCTTCTGCAGCTCCACCGCCCGGCTGCCCGGCACTTCCCGGCGGCGGGCCAGATGATCATAGAGGAACAGCCCCAGCCCGATCATCCAGCGCGGCCGCAGATGCGGCTCCAGCGGCAGCAGGAAGGGCATGGGCCGGCTGATGTGCGGGGCGTTGCGCAGGATCACCTCGCGCTCGGCCAGCGCCTTTCGCACCAGCGCGAATTCGCGGAACTCCAGATAGCGCAACCCGCCATGCACCAGCTTCGAAGAGGCCGACGATGTCGCCCCCCCGATGTCGCCTGCCTCCAGCAGCGCCACCTTCAGCCCCCGCCCGGCCGCGTCGCGCGCAACGCCCGCGCCGTTCACGCCGCCTCCGATGATCAGCAGGTCCAGGATATCGGCGTCGGCCATCCCCCCTGCTTAGCGGACGCCACCCGGATTCGGGAAGGGGCGGCGTCAGGGAAGGATGATGTCGTCAGGCCCCAGCAGCGGCACATGATCCTCCGGCAGCGGCGTGCCCCCGGCGGCCTCCGCCGGCGCAGCCCGCCGCCGGCGCATGGCCTCCTGCGGGTTCCGGGCCAGCACGTCCGCCGTCGACAGCGGCTGCACGTCCCCGCCAGCCGGCTGCCAGGTGAAGCTCAGGCCGGTCAGGCCCTCGATCCGGCTCACCGGCACCTGGAAGGCGAAGGGTTCGAACGGCACGCCCGCCCGCTCCAGCCCTTCCACCTCGATCACCCGGCTCTGGTCCATCAGGAAGGCGGTCGCGAACAGGCCCCCGCCCTCCAGCGTTTCCGCCACGGCCACCTTCCAGAATTTCAACGGATAGGGAATGCCGGGAAAGCGGTCCCATTCGGGGTCGTCGTCGGCCAGCACCGGGCCGGTGAACAGCATCGCCCGGAAATTCTTCCGCTCGATCGAATCCTCCAGGATGTGCCGTTCCAGCCCCTGCCACATGGCGTACGTCTGCCCGCCGTCCTGCCAGCTGGTGCGCTGGTTGAAGGCCTCATGCTGGGGCGCGCAATTGGTATAGTGAAAGGTGTCGCGCGCCCGCTGAACCGCCGCCTTCTTCGTGACGCCATATTCCATGTCCTCGTTCCGGGTCAGATGCCCCCGGTCAAAGCGGTTCTTCCGCGCCTGCGTGCCGCGATAGAAGAAATTGCCCAGCTGATGCTCCGCGCGAATGCGGGGATCGATCCGCCAGTCCTCCGTGCGGCTGTCCAGCGCGGCATAGCGGTTCGCGAAATCCACGTTCGCCGCAGACACGATGGCCAGCCGCCGCGCTGCATGCATCAGCAGCGAATAGCCGTCATAGGCCAGCAGCGCGTCGGCCAGGTCGGCGGGCGGCCGTTCGGCCTCGCCGGGCATGATCAGCGGCGCGGCGGCCGCCAGCCGGGCGTCGTCAGGCTGCGGAAACGGAACGCTCGCAAACCCGCCCAGGAAGTCCGGCCGATAGCCCCGCCGGTTGCCGTAATCCGGGTCGATGCTCACATCCTCCCGCGCGCTCCGCGTCAGGATGCCGGGCGCCGCCAAAGCCGGCACGGGCGGGACATCCCCCAGGCTGACGGCCCCGTCCGGGCCGATGGTCAGCGTCACGGTCAGGGTGCGGGCGGATGCGGGCATGGGCGCGGCTCCTGCCGGCCCGGCTGCCGGGACTGCCGGGTGGTGGGTGATGGCCGGCGTCGCCTCTGCGGCAGCGGCCATGAAGGGCTGAAGGGCCGGGTTGCCGCCATGTTCGGCCGCCAGCGCAGCGACGATGCGCGACACGCGGATGCCTTCGTTGGCGATCCACTTGATGTCGCCTTCGCCGTGCCGGCCTTCGTCATAGGGCTCGCCAGACCATGTCAGCCAGCGCCCGTCAGGCCCGGTATCCGGCACCCCGCTGTGGTGCAGCGCCACCACCTGCCAGTCGTTGTTGAACACCGGAGAGCCGGAGGATCCGCCCATGGTATCCGTCGAATACCACAGCACATCGTCCGTCCGCTTCAGGAACCGGTTCTCCCGCACGCACACCTTTTTCGGCTCGCCATCGGGGTGCTGGATGATCGTCAGCCACTCGCCCTCGATCACCTTCCCCGTCTGCGGGATCAGCGGCAAATGGCCGAAGCCCGCTGTCGGTCGCCCGTCCCGGGCCGTCTCCCGGCAGGCGACAAGGGTGAAGTCCAGCGGTTCGGATGTGGCGAAGAAGCGCTGCGGATCCAGCTCCACCGTCACCGGCGGCAGCGGCCGGTCGTCCGCGCCCAATGCGAAATCGAACTCCGCGAAGGATTGCGCGGCAAAGCCCGCCCCCTGAAGCACATGGTTGTTGGTCAGGATGAAGCCCGGCGCCACCAGGAAACCCGTGCCATAGCCGATATGCCGCCCGCCCGGATTGCGGATGGTGATGCGGCACACGGCCCGGGCGGCGGCCGCGCCTCGCTCCAGATAGTTCACCGGCTGAAGCTCATTGCCTTCCAGCACCCGTTCCAGCAGCCGCGCCGCCTCGGCCCGGCCATGGCCGTCCTCCAGGAACTTCCGCTTGTCCGCGATCGCCCTGTCGGGCGCCAGCGCGCGCACCGGCGCATCCAGCGCCCCGGCCGCCAGCCGCCCCAGGTCGAAGTCCGCCGCCCGCGCTTTCGCCTTGGCGACCTGTTCTTCCAGACGAAGAATCACGCGCGCCCCCCAAGCCCCGCGCGGCGGTCCCATGAACCTGCCGCGACACACCCGACCCGTCGCAATCCATAGCCCATTTTCCCGGCGGGCGGGAGGTGCGCTGCCACAAGCGGGAGGGCGTGGCCCGCACGCGGCTGCGCTAGACGAGGCCCATAGCCGATTGGGGAGGTCGGCGGGTGGGCGGCAGTGTGGGCTGCTGCCATGCAAAGGTCGCGCTTGAGTGGCGCCGGCCGCCCGGCGATATGCCCCGATCGGCAGACGACGCGCGAAAAGGCTGACGCACCATGGCGACTGACGTGACCATCCCCGACGACCTGTGGGAAGAGGATTCGGAAACCGGATCGAGCCTGATGTGGCTGCACGATGATGGCGCCTGGGTCACGCAGGGCCAGGTGATCGCCGAGGTGCTGGTGGAAAAGGTCACGCTCGAACTCGAAGCCCCGGCATCGGGCACGCTGCGCATTCATGCCCAGCCCGAAAGCGTGGTGAACCGGGGGGATGTCGTTGCCGTCATCGAATGACGGAGGACAGGGGGCCGTCATCGAATGACGGGGGATAGGGGGCCGTCATCGAATGACGGCAGGACGCCCGCTTCTGCGGCCCGGCGGGAAACTGCGACCCGTTTGCAGGTTGCGCGGCTGAAACAAGTCGCTAGCAAGGCGCCACCCCCAGCAAAGGAGCCCCGGATGCTGAAAGCCGTCGCCGCCCTTCTTCTCGCCGCCAGCCCCGCCGCCTTGGCCCCCGCCCTCGCGCAGGCCGCGCCGGCCCCGGCACCGGCCCCGGCGCCCGCGGGCCCGTTCGTGCTGCATGCGCTGCCCTATGGCTTCGATGCGCTCGCCCCCGTGATCGACCGGGAAACGATGGAGCTGCACTGGGGCAAGCATCACCGCGCCTATGTGGACAATCTGAACAAGGCGGTCGTGGCGGATCCCGCGCTCAAGGGCCTGTCGCTCGAACAGCTCCTCGCCCGCGTCTCCACCTTGCCCAAATCCATCCGAGACAATGGCGGCGGCCACTGGAACCACCGCTTCTTCTGGGCGCTGATGGCCCCCGAAGGACAGCGTGGCCAGCCCTCCGCCCAGCTGCTTGCCGCGATTGACCGGGATCTGGGCGGGCTGGACAAGTTCAAGGCCGCCTTCCAGCAGGCCGGCGTCAGCCAGTTCGGCTCCGGCTGGGCCTGGCTCGTCGTCACGCCCGAAGGCCGGCTCGCCGTCACCTCCACCCCCAACCAGGACAATCCGCTGATGGATCTTGCGCCCGTGAAGGGCACGCCCATCCTGGCGAACGATGTGTGGGAACATGCCTATTACCTCAGCTACCGGAACCGCCGCGCCGACTATCTCGGCAAATGGTGGGATGTGGTGAACTGGGGCCGCGTGAACGAACTCTACGCCGAAGCGATTGCGAAGCGCCGATGATCTGGCCATGCTGCGCCCGTTCGGGGGTGCGGCATGGCGGCTGACGCAGGCGGCGTGAACGGCGGGCGGATCGCCGCCTTCTATCTGGGCTACATGGGCCTGTTCATGCTGGCGCTGCCGGC
Organism: Sandaracinobacter sp.; assembly: GCF_041909755.1. Lineage (NCBI taxonomy): Bacteria > Pseudomonadati > Pseudomonadota > Alphaproteobacteria > Sphingomonadales > Sphingosinicellaceae > Sandaracinobacter > Sandaracinobacter sp. Next base: position 20,386 of record NZ_JAYRCW010000018.1, on the reverse strand, counting down.
CCTTCTTTTGCTGCTCTATCAGCAGCAGGTCGGCTCGCTGGATTCGCCGCCGCAGGCCGCCGCCACCGCGCACGGGCCGGAATGGGCGGTCTCCGGCGGCCGGTTCACCGATGCCGCCCGGCTGCTGGGCGCGGCGGGGCCCGTCGTCGATGCCCGCGTCGTGGTGCCGGGCGCCACGGCCGCGGCAGCGGCGGTGAACCCGGATGGCAGCCTCGCCGCAGCCGCAGTCGGGCCGGGGGACATGGGCGCCGCCCTCGCCGCAAACTACCGCGTTTCGGAAACCGCACCCGACGGCCATGTGAAAACCATCGAAGGGATGCAGGGCCGGTTGTTCGCGGAACCGGGCCGGGCGCTGATCGTGCTGGGGATGGACAAGGGCACGGCAGACGCGCGGCTGGCCGCCGTGGCGACCCTCACGCGCGCCAACCAGCCGCCGCCGGAAACGGCAACCCCGGCCCAGCGCGGTTTCGCCTTCGCCTTCCTCGGCGGCTGGGTGCTGCTCCAGGCCTTCCTCTTCCCGCGCATGGCCAGCTGGGCCGCCGCCGTGCCGCCGCCTGCCGGCCGGCCGCCCGTTCCGGCCGCCGAACTGGAACGGCGGCTCATGGCGCTGGCCGCGCTGGACCAGCCCTTCACGGTCGCGCGCGGGGCGGAACCGGGCGACCTGCAGGCGGACTGGAAATATTATGACGCGAAGTGGCTGGATCTGCTGAAGGCCCATGGCCGGAAAGACACGCACCGGATCGTGCTGCGGCTGGATCCGGGCACGCGCACGGTCCGCGCGCAGGATCGGCACGCCACGCTGCACTGGGGCGCAGGCGTCGATGGCGCCCGGCTCGACTGGAAGGTGGACCGGGGCATCCGCTTCCTCGACTATCAGGCCGGGCGGGAAATCGGCCTGTTCGTGGAGGATGGCGAGGTGAAGCTGAAAGCCGGCCACCAGTGGCGATTCGACCTGCACGACATGAAGCAGCCGCTGATCCGTGTCGTGCGGGACGCCGGCTGGACATGGCGGCCCGTCGTCACTTTCGTGAAGGCGTTCGGCGGATGAAGCGTGCATTCCTGTCCCTGCTGCTGCTGGCCGCCCCCGCCGCCGCCCGGGATTTCGAAGCCTTCTTCGCCCCGTTCCAGCGTGCCGTCGTCGCGGGCGACGCGGCCGCCATCGCTGCCGCCACGCGCACGCCCTTCCTGTTCCAGGGCCGGTCGCTCGATACCGGGGGCGTCCGGGCCGCCGTCCCGCAGCTGTTCGATCCGGCCGTGCGCAGCTGCTTCGCAAAGGCCCGCGTCGTGCCCGACGAAGAGGTCCGGCTGGTCTTCTGCCAGGGCACCATCTTCGTCTTCGCCGAAACGGCAGACGGCTGGCGCTTCACCGAGATCGGGGTGGACGATTGAGCCGGCGGCGCAAGCTGTGGCTGGGGGCGCTGGCGCTCTTCCTGTGGCCGGTCCTCTGGTTCGTCCGCTATGCGCTGGCGTTCACGCCCGGCGCGGGTCCGCAGGGCGGTGAAGCCGTTGCCGTCCTCGCCCTGCTCTACTGGGCGCTGTGGCAGATGATCGCCATCGGCCAGTGGGTCGCGCTGCTGCGCCGGAAGGCGGGCAGCCGCTGGCAGCGCGCGGGCGTGGCGCTCGCTCCGCTTGCGGCGCTGGTGCTCGCGATCGTCTGGACGGATCGGGAATGGCCGTCCATCCCGGCGGGCCTCCTCATCGCCGCGCTCGTCGGCGGCAGCCAGCTCCGGGCCGCCTGGCGGCTCGGGCGCGGCTGACGCCCGGCCCCCTCAAACATCCGGCTCGCTCAGACACCCAGCTGTTTGCGCGTGTCCGCCGCCATCCAGTCCCGGTCGCCCGCGTAGCGCCACACTTCCCGTCCGTCCGCACCATACAGGATGGTCAGCGGCAATCCCCGCGCCTTCAGCTGGAAGCCGAACTGCATGCCCGATTCCACCCGGGTCGAAAGATTCGGGTATTTTTCCGCCGTGAAGGCCGGGGTAACGGCGCGCCATCCCTCCATGTCCTGGCTCACCGGCACCACCACCAGCCGGCCCTTCGTCGCCGCCGCAAGCGCGTCCAGTGTGGGCAGTTCCTTCAGGCAGGGCGCGCACCAGGTGGCCCACAGGTTCACCAGAACCGGCTGGCCGGGGTTCGCCTTCAGGATGTCGGCAATGGTCTCCGTCTTGCCGTCGGGGCCGGTTTCCAGCGCCAGCGCCGGCGCGGGGGTGCCGGCAAAGGCGGTGTCGAAGCGGCCATGCGACGCCTGCGGGGCAGGGGCCGCGCCTTCGGCGGGTTGCGGCTTCCCCTCTTCCGCCTTAGGGCTCGGGGGCTGGCAGGCCGCCAGCAGCAGGATGATCGCAAGGGAAAAGACGGGCTTCATGGCAACCTCCGGCAACGACTCTGGCGCGGCTGCACCGGCTGGCGCCAATGCGCTGTGGGGCGGGCGGTTCGAGGGCGGCCCTTCCGCCGTCATGGCCGAGATAAATGCCTCCATCCCCTTCGACAAGCGGCTGTGGCGTCAGGACATCCGCGGCTCCCTGGCGCATGTGGCGATGCTGGGCCGGCAGCGCATCATCGACAAGGCGGCGGCAGACGCGATTTCCACCGGGCTGCAGCAGGTTCAGGCCGAATATGAAGCAGGCGGCGTGCCGGTCGACCTGGCGCTGGAAGACATCCACATGACGGTGGAGACCCGGCTGAAGGAGATTGTCGGGCCGGATGCCGGGCGCCTTCACACCGCGCGCAGCCGCAACGACCAGGTGGCGACCGATTTCCGCCTGTGGACGCGCGACGCGATCGACGGGCATCTGGCCGCGATCCGCACGCTGGCAGGCGTGCTGGCGGCCCGCGCGCTCGAACATCACGCCACCGTCATGCCCGGCTTCACCCATCTCCAGGTCGCGCAGCCCGTCACGCTGGGGCATCATCTGATGGCCTATGTGGAAATGCTGAAGCGCGATTTCGGCCGCTTCCGCGATGCCCGCGCCCGCCTCAACGAATGTCCGCTGGGCGCCGCCGCACTGGCGGGCACCGGCTTCCCCAATGATCGCGCCTTCACGGCGCAGGCGCTGGGTTTCGACCGGCCCACCGCAAACTCGCTCGACAGCGTGTCCGATCGGGATTTCGCCCTCGAATATCTCACCAGCGCCACGCAATGCGCGCTGCACCTGTCGCGGCTGGCCGAGGAAATCATCCTGTGGGCCAGCCAGCCCTTCGGCTGGGTGAAGCTGCCCGACCAATGGTCCACCGGATCGTCGATCATGCCGCAAAAGAAGAACCCCGACGCCGCCGAACTGGTGCGCGGCCATTCCGGGCGCATCCTCGGCCTGATGACGGGCCTGATGGTCACGATGAAGGGCCTGCCGCTCGCCTATTCAAAGGACATGCAGGACGACAAGGAGCCGGTTTTCGAGGCGCACGACCTTCTGGAACTCAGCCTCGCCGCCATGGCCGGGATGATGGAAACGATCCGCTTCGTGCCCGCCCGCATGCGCGCGGCGGCGGCCAGCGGCTTCTCCACCGCGACAGACCTTGCCGACTGGCTCGTCCGCGAAGCCGGCGTCCCCTTCCGGGATGCCCATCACATCACCGGCCGCGCCGTGAAGGCCGCCGAGGACAAGGGCGTGATGCTCGACGGGCTCACCCTCGCGGACCTGCAGGCGGTCGATCCCCGGATCGACGCCCGCGTGTTCGATGTCCTCAGCGTGGAGGCCAGCGTCTCCAGCCGCACCAGCCTGGGCGGCACCGCGCCGGAACGGGTGAAGGCGGCAGCCGACGCCGCCCTGCGGGAGATTCCGCAATGGAGCTGAAACCGATCCTGCTGGCCGCCGTGCTGCTGCTGCCCGCCTGCGGCTACAAGGGGCCCGTCACCCGGCTGGAGCCGCCCGACCCGGCCCTCTCGCGCGAACAGCAGAAGCAGGCCCGGGCCGAAGAGAAGCGCATGGTGGCCGAAGGCCTGACCGTCGCGGCAGACGCCCGGCCGCTTCGCGTCGACGATCTGACGGTGAAGCTGGAAGTCCGTCGCGACGATCCCTTCAGCCTGCCGCCCGAAGGCACGCAGGCTTCCCGCGTGGTGCCCTTCCCCGGCGAGGAAGCGCCGGAGCAGAGCCGCCCGCTGCCGGTGCCGCCCGCCACCCCATCCGCCACGCCCACATCGCCGGAGAACTGATGGACTTCTTCGAGCTGAAGGGCGGCGAGATGCACGCCGAAGGGGTCGCGCTTTCGGCCATCGCGCGCGACGTCGGCACCCCCGCCTACATCTATTCCGCCGCCACGCTGCGCCGCCATGCGCAGGTGTTCCGCCAGGCGCTCGCCGGGCTGGATCAACCGCCCCTCGTCGCCTTCGCGGTGAAGGCCAACCCCAATGTCGCGGTGCTGAAACTGCTGGGGCAGGAAGGCCTCGGCGCCGACGTCGTCTCCGTTGGCGAAATGCGCCGCGCGCTGGCCGCCGGCATCCCGGCGGACCGCATCGTCTTTTCCGGCGTCGGCAAGACGTCCGATGAAATGCAGGCCGCACTCGCGGCCGGCATCCTCCAGCTCAACGTCGAAAGCGAGGGCGAGCTCCGCCGCCTCTCCGCCGTCGCGTCCGCCCTGGGCAAGACGGCCGACATTGCCATCCGCGTGAACCCGGACGTGGATGCCCGAACCCTCGCCAAGATCTCCACCGGCAAGGCCGAAAACAAGTTCGGCGTCCCGCTGGACCGGATCGAGGCGCTCTATGCAGAGGCCGCCGCCCTGCCCGGCATCCGCCCCGTCGGCATCGCCGCCCATATCGGCAGCCAGCTGTTCGATCTCGCCCCACTCGAGGCCGCCTATGTAAAGCTCGGCGAGCTCGTCAGCCGCCTCCGCGCGGCGGGCCTCACTGTCACCCGCGTCGATCTGGGCGGCGGGCTCGGCATCCCCTATGATCCAAAGCTGCCGCCCCCGCCCTCGCCGGCGGACTATGGCGCGATGGTCGCCCGCGTCACGAAGGGATGGGGTGTCCAGCTGATGTTCGAACCCGGCCGCCTGATCGCCGGCAATGCGGGCGTGCTGCTGGCCGAGGTGATCACCGTGAAGACGGGCGCGACCAAGTCCTTCGTGGTGCTGGACGCCGCCATGAACGACCTCATCCGCCCCACCCTTTACGGCGTCTATCATGATATCCGGGCGGTCCGCCCCCGGCCGGGCGAAATGGTGGCGACGATCGTCGGCCCGGTGTGCGAAACCGGCGACATGTTCGCAGAGGATCGCGCCATCACGCCCGTCCATGAAGGCGATCTCATCTGCCTGATGACGGCGGGGGCCTATGGGGCAACAATGGCCTCCACCTACAACAGCCGGCCGCTGGTGCCTGAGGTTCTGGTGGATGGCGATCGTCATTTTGTCATCCGGAAACGGCAGACGATCGAGGAGATGCTGGAGCTGGACCGGGTGCCGGACTGGCTCTGACCAATCGGGGCAAACAGGGAGAATGATGGCATGAAGCCAGTGAAGAAGGCAGTCTTTCCGGTCGGCGGCATGGGCACCCGCTTCCTGCCCGCCACCAAGGCGGTTCCAAAGGAAATGCTGCCCGTTGTGGACAAGCCGCTGCTGCAATATGCGGTGGACGAAGCGCTTGCCGCCGGGATCGAGCAGATGATCTTCGTGACGGCGCGCGGAAAGTCCGCGCTGGAGGATTATTTCGACATCGCCGGCGAACTGGTCGCCACGCTGAAGGAACGCGGCAAGTCCGCCGAACTCGCCGTCCTTGATGGCACCCAGCTGACGCCCGGCAACATCGCCTATGTGCGCCAGCAGGAACCGGCGGGCCTCGGCCATGCCGTCTGGTGCGCGCGCCACATCACCGGCGACGAGCCCTTCGCCGTGCTGCTGCCCGATGAACTTCTGTGGAACCCGGCAGATCCCTGCCTCGCGCAGATGGTGCGCGCCCGCAACGAGGTGGGCGGAACCGTCATCGCGGTGGTCGAGGTGCCGGAGGACGAAACGCACCGCTACGGCATCGTCGATCCGGGCGCCTCGTCCGGTTCGCTGACGCAGGTGAAGGGCTTCGTGGAAAAGCCGAAGCAGGGCACTGCGCCCTCGCGCCTCGCCGCCGTCGGCCGCTACCTGATCGAGCCGGAATGCATGGCGATCCTGTCCGAAGGAAAGCGCGGCGCGGGCGGGGAAATCCAGCTCACGGATGCGCTCGCCCAGCTGATCGGCCGCCAGCCCTTCCATGCCCACACCTATTCGGGCGCCCGATTCGATTGCGGCGACAAGGCCGGGCACATCACCGCCAATATCGCGCTGGCGCTGGAACGGCCGGATATCGGCCCGGCGGTCCGGGCCTGGATGGACAGCAACCTCTGATGGAGGCGCTGCCGCTGTTCCATCGCCTGTCGGGCCGGCCGGTGCTGGTGCTGGGCGAAGGCGAAGCGGCAGAAGCAAAGGCGCGGCTGGTCACGGAATCGGGCGGCATCGTCGTCCGCGAAGCCGGGCCGGATGTGCGCCTCGCTTTCGTGGCGCTGACGGAGGGCGCGGAAGAGGCAGCCGCCGCCCTGCGCGCAGCCGGTCTGCTGGTGAATGTCGTGGACCAGCCGGCGTCGTGCGATTTCACCGTGCCCGCGATCGTCGATCGCTCGCCCGTCCTCCTCGCCGTCGGCACGGGCGGGGCATCCGCCAGCCTCGCCAAGGCCCTGAAGGAACGGCTGGAACAATGGCTGCCGCCCTCGCTCGGCCCGGTGGCAGCGGCGATCCGGCAGGCACGCGCGGCCGTTGCCGCCATCCATGCCGACGTGCCGGCGCGCCGCGCCTTCTGGGCACGCGCGCTCGCGCCCGGCGGCCCGCTTGATCCGCTGGTTCCGCAACCCGATCCCATGGCGGCGATCACGGCTGCCCTCGCCGGCGCCGGCGAAGCCGCGAACCGGGTCGACAAGGTGCAGATCCCCCCGGACGGCGCCGACGGCCTCACCCTGCGCCAGCTTCGCCTGCTCGCGCAGGCCGATCTGGTGATCCACGCGCCCGGCATTCCCGCAGATGTGCTGGCGCTGGTGCGGCGCGACGCGGCGCGGCGCGTCGGCACCGAAGCGCCGGCAGACGCCGCGGGCCGGATCGTCCTCCTAACCCTCTAGCCGCACCTTCAGGATCGCGCCGTCCGCGCCTTCGATCCGCACGCGTGCCCCGGCCTCGGCGTCAGGCCCTTCCGCGATCCACTCGCCATCGCCCAGCTTCACCCGGCCGCGCCCGCCCGCAATCGCCTGGGTCACGATCGCCGTCTGCCCCAGCAGGCGCGCCGTGGGGCGGTTGAGCGCCGGATCGTCGCTGGCGATCGGCCGCACCCGCTTCAGCTGGCGCGAGGCGACGAGCGACATCGCAATCCAGATCGCGAAGGCAGCCAGCTGCCCCTCCGGCGTCATGTTCAGCACCAGCGCGGTCGCAGCGGTGGCGGCGGCGGCCGCCGCCAGCCAGATCATATAGGCGCCGGGCAGCAGGATCTCGAGCCCGGCGGCGATGGCCGCCACCGACAGCCAGCCCCAGGGCGAAAACAGGAAGGAGAGGATCGCGTCCTTCATTCGCCACCGGGGTTCAGCGCGCTGCGGCCGCGCGGCTTCTGCGGCGCCTCCGCATTCACCGTCTTCATCAGCTCCGCGATTCCGCCCACCGATCCGATGATGTTCGAGGCTTCAAGCGGCATGAAGATCGTCTTGGCGTTGGGCGAGCCGGCGAACTGGCCCAGCGCATCCACATATTTCTGCGCGATGAAATAGTTCACTGCCTGCAGGTCGCCCTTGGCGATCGCGTCCGAAACCATCCGCGTCGCGGCGGCTTCGGCTTCCGCCCCGCGCTCGCGCGCCTCGGCGTCGCGGAAGGCGGCCTCGCGCCGGCCCTCCGCCTCCAGGATCTGCGCCTGCTTTTCCCCCTCGGCGCGCAGGATGGCAGAGGCGCGCTGGCCCTCCGCTTCCAGCGTCACGGCGCGCTTTTCCCGCTCCGCCTTCATCTGCCGCGCCATCGCGTCCTGGATGTCGCGCGGGGGCTGGATGTCCTTCACTTCCACCCGCGTCACCTTGATGCCCCAGGGGGCGGTGGCATGGTCGATCACGGTCAGCAGCCGGGCATTGATCTCGTCCCGCTTGGACAGGCTTTCATCCAGGTCCAGGCTGCCCATCACCGTGCGCAGGTTGGTCTGGGTCAGCGCCGTCACGGCGGCGGTCAGGTTGGAAACCTCATAGGCGGCCTTCGCGGCGTCCAGCACCTGGAAGAACACCACGCCGTCCACGGACACCAGCGCATTGTCGCGGGTGATGATCTCCTGCGTGGGGATGGGCAGCACCTGCTCCATCATGTTCATCTTCTGCCCCACCCGGTCCACGAAGGGGATGATGAGGGAAAAGCCGGGCTGCAGCGTGGTCGTGTATTTCCCCAGCCGCTCCAGCGTATATTCATAGCCCTGCCGGACGATCGTGACCGAGCTGATCAGCGCCAGCACCGCCAGCGCCACAAGGATCAGGGCGAAAATGAGAGTTCCCAACGCAACGGCCTTTCAGATGAGAGGGTCCGGGCGATATTGTTCGGAATTCGCGCCGCAGGAAAGAGCAGAAGGATTTTCGGATGGATTACCGGCCAAGACGCACGCTGCTCTACCTGCCCGCTTCCAACGCGCGGGCGATCGAAAAGGCGCGCGACCTTCCGGCCGACGTGGTGATGCTGGATCTTGAGGACGCCGTTGCGCCCGACATGAAGCCCGCCGCGCGCGACGCTGCCGTGGCGGCCGTCGTCACCGGGTTCGGCGCCCGCGAAGCGGGCATCCGCGTGAACGGGTTCGGCACCCCCTGGGTAGAGGCGGATTTCGCCGCCGTCGCCGCCTCGAACGCAGCCTTCGTGGTGGTGCCCAAGGTGGACGGCCCGGAAGAGGCCGCGCGGGCCGTGGCGCTGGCGGGCGGCAAGCCGGTGTTCGCGATGGTGGAAACCCCGCGCGCGGTGCAGCGGGTGGACGCCATCGCCGATGTGCCGGGCGTGGCCGCGCTGGTGGCTGGCTTCGCAGACCTGACGAAGGATCTGCGCGCAAAGCCCGGCCCGGATCGGCTGCCGCTGATATATGCCGCCAGCCGCATCGTGCTGGCCGCCCGCGCCTCTGGCAAGCTGGCGTTCGACGGCGTCTTCACCGGCATCGGCGACGAGGCCGGGCTGGCCCTGGAAACGCGGCAGGCGGTGGAATGGGGCTTCGACGGCAAGACGTGCATCCACCCCGGCCAGTTGGACACGGTGAACCGCCTGTTCGCCCCCAGCAGCGAAGAGGTGGCGCATGCGAAAGGCCTGATCGACGCCCACCGGCTGGCCATGGCAGAAGGCAAGGCCGTCGCCACCTTCAAGGGCAAGATGGTGGAGGTGCTGCATGTGCTGGAAGCCGAGCGCACGCTGAAGATCGCCGAACTGGTGGGCGAGATGGGCGGGCTGGCGGCGAAGGTGGTGGAAGCCGCGGTGGAGTAGCGGCTCAGTCCCCGGCCGGAAGCCAGCCCGGCACGATCAGGGTGGCTGGCGCGCCCGCCACCGTCAGCGGATGATCCAGATAGTCCATCCGGAAGATCGCCATCTGCCGGTCGCCCGACCCATCGGGCGACACATGCCGTGCCCCGCGCAGCTCGCCGGCCACGCGCTCGCCCGCCATCACCTGCGCGTCGGCCGCTGCCGGCCCTGTCAGCCGCAGCGGCAGCAGCCGTTTCCGCAGCTTGTCGCGGTGGTGCATCCGGGCGGTGTTTTCCTGCCCCGTGTAGCAGCCCTTGGTGAAGCTCACCCCGTTCAGTTCGCGGGCGTTGGTTTCCAGCCACAGCAACTCGTCGGACCCGATCTCGTCCGCCTCGGGCAGCCCCAGCGGCAGCCGGTGGGCGTGCCAGTCCGCCATCGTCGCGTCGGCGGCGGCCTCCGCCGCGAGGAAGCGGCTGCCGGCCAGCGCAGTGCGCGGATCATTGCCCGGCTCCCCCCATTGCTGGAAGATCTTCAACCCCGGTTCCGGCGCAATCGCCACCTGGCGGCGCAGCCGGAACATCGTCAGCCGCTTCGCCAGCGCGTCGGCCTGCCCGGCCTCCACGTCGATCAGCACATCGTCCGCATCCGCGAACAGGAACAGCTGGAACAACGCCTTGCCCTGCGGGCTGAGCAGCCCGGCATACAGCGGCGCCGCATCGGACAGGGCGCCCACATCCTGCGTGAGCATCCCCTGCAGGAAGGGGCGGACATCCGGGCCGGAAAGCCGCAGAATCTTGCGATTGATCATGTGACACAGGGGCATCGCCGTCCTAGATAGCGGGGATGGCAAGCGCTTCAACCTTCGACAGCCTGTGGACCAACGGAACCGTGTGGACGCCGGGCGGCCCGGTCGAGGCGGACATCGGCGTGACGGGCGGCAAGGTGGCCGCCATCCTGCCGCGCGGGCAGGGTTCGGCGGGCAAAACGCGCGACTGCGCCGGCCTGATGATCCTGCCCGGCCTGATCGACACCCAGGTGCATTTCCGCGAGCCGGGGCTGGAGCACAAGGAAGATCTGGAATCTGGCTCCCGCGCGGCGGTGCTGGGCGGGGTGACGGGCCTGTTCGAGATGCCCAACACCAAGCCGCTGACGGACACGGCAGAGGCGATGGCCGGCAAGGTCGCCCGCGCGAAGGGCCGCATGTGGACCGATCATGCCTTCTACATGGGCGCCACCGCCGACAATGCGGCCCATATGGCAGACCTGGAACGGCTGCCCGGCTGCTGCGGCGTGAAGATCTTCATGGGCGCCTCCACCGGCGACCTGCTGGTGGCGGATGACGCGAATCTGCTGAACGTGCTGAAGCATGGCACCCGCCGCGTCGCCATCCATTGCGAAGACGAGTTCCGCATGCGCGACCGCATGGGGGAACGCATCGCAGGCGATCCGTCCAGCCACCCCGTCTGGCGCGACGATGAAAGCGCATTGCTGGCGACGAAGCGGGCGGTCAACGCCGCGCGGGCAGCCCGGCGGCGGGTGCACATCCTGCATGTCACCACCCCGCAGGAACTGGGATATCTCAGCAAACACAAAGATATAGCATCCTGCGAGGTGACGCCCCAGCACCTCACGCTCGCCGGGGAAGAGGCCTATCCCCGCCTTGGCACCCACGCCCAGATGAACCCGCCGATCCGCAGCCAGTGGCATGTGGACGGGCTGTGGCACTGGCTGGGTCAGGGCGTGCCCGATGTGCTGGGATCCGATCACGCCCCGCACACGCTGGACGAAAAGGCGAAGTCCTATCCCGAAAGCCCGTCCGGCATGCCCGGCGTGCAGACGATCGTGCCTCTGATGCTGACCCATGTGGCCGAAGGCCGGCTGACACTGGCGCGGCTGGTGGACCTGATGGCGTCCGGCCCGCAGCGGCTGTTTGGGCTGATCGGCAAAGGCCGGATCGCGGTGGGCTATGATGCGGATTTCACCATCGTGGACCTGAAGGCGCAGTGGACCATCGAAGACAACTGGCTGGCGAGCCGTTGCGGCTGGTCCCCCTTCACGGGGATGCGGATGACGGGCCGGCCGGTGGGCACGGTGCTGCGCGGCGTGGCCGCCATGTGGGAAAATCAGCTGGCGGCCGCGCCCGCCGGCGTGCCATTCCAGTTCGAAGAAACCCTGCGAGAGCAGTGAAACCGGGGAGATTGAGATGACCAGCGTGACATTCGCCGCATCGCGGGACGAAAAAAGCGCCGCCGCGCTTGTGCTGTTCGTGGGCGAAGGCGGGCAGTTCACCGCGGGTGCCGAAGCCGTGGACAAGGCCGGCGGCGGGCAGCTGGGCCGCGCCATGAAGGCCGCGAACTTCACCGGCAAGAAGGGCAAGGTTCTGGAGGTTCTGGCCCCCGCAGGCGTTTCCGCATCGCGGGTGCTGCTGGCCGGGATCGGCGAAGGCGCGAAGGCCGACGCCCGCACCTTCGAAGATCTGGGCGGGGAAATCGCGGCCAAAGTGCAGACGACGGATGCCGAACTGGCGGCGGACTTCACGGGAATCGCGGACCTTGCCGTCGGCACCGATGTGGCGGCCGCGCATTTCGCCCATGGCGTGGATCTCAGGAACTGGCGCTTCGACACCTATCGCACGAAGCTGAAGGACGAGCAGAAGGGCAAGCTTGCGAAGCTGACCCTGATCGGCGCGGCCGCCAGCGCGAAGCCGCTGGCCGAGCGGCTGGCCGCAGTCGCCGCCGGGGTCGCCTTTGCGAAGGAGCTGATCACCGAGCCGGGCAACATCATCTATCCCGAAAGCTTCGTCGCCCGGGTGAAGGCCAAGGTGGAGCCGCTGGGCGTGAAGGTGACGGTGCTGGACGAGAAGGAGCTGGCGAAGCTGGGCGCCGGATCGATGCTGGGCGTGGCGCAAGGCTCTGTCCGCCCGGCCCGGCTGCTGGCGATGGACTGGAACGGCACCGGCGACGAGAAGGCGGTTCCGGTCGCGCTGGTGGGCAAGGGCGTGACCTTTGATACCGGCGGTATTTCGCTGAAGCCGGGCGCCGGCATGGAAGACATGAAGTGGGACATGGGCGGCGCGGGCGCGGTGGCCGGGATGATGGTGGCGCTGGCGGGCCGCAAGGCGAAGGCGCGGGTGGTCGGCGTGTGCGGCCTTGTCGAAAACATGCCCGACGGCAACGCCCAGCGCCCCGGCGACATCGTGACGAGCATGAGCGGCCAGACAGTGGAAGTGCTGAACACCGACGCCGAAGGGCGGCTGGTGCTGAACGACTGCTTCACCTGGACCCAGCGCCAGTACAAGCCGAAGGTGATGCTGGACTTCGCCACGCTGACGGGGGCGATCATCATCAGCCTCGCGCATCATTATGCCGGCGTGTTCAGCAATTCCGACGCGCTGTGGGGCAAGATCGAGTCGTCGGGCAAGGCTGTGAACGATCTGGTGTGGCGCCAGCCGCTTTCGGAAAAGGGCGGCCATTATGACCAGCTGATCGACAGCCCCGTCGCGGACATGAAGAATCTGGGCCCGCGCGAGGGCGGATCGATCACGGCGGCGCAGTTCCTTCAGCGCTTCGTGGACGACGGCGTGGAATGGGCGCATGTCGACATCGCGGGCGCGGTGTGGCGGCCGAAGGCCGGCGCGCTGCACGACAAGGGCGCAACCGGGTTCGGCGTGCGGCTGGTGGACAAGCTGATTTCCGACCATTTCGAGGGCTGAGTTGCCGCTGGACATCGGCTTTTATCACTGCACCCGCGCGCCCGCGGCGGAGGTGGCCGTGCGCCTGTCCGCCAAGGCGATGGAGGGCGGCCAGCGGCTGCTGGTGATCGGCCCGGCCGATCGGCTGGCGGCGCTGGACAAGGCGCTGTGGACCCTGCTGCCGGACAGTTTCCTGCCGCACGGCCTCGCGGGCGGCGCAGACGATGCAGAGCAGCCTATCCTGCTGTCGGAAACGGTGACGCCCGCGAACGGGGCGAGGCTGCTGCTTTCGCTTGAAGCCGGCGTGCCCGGCGAGATGGACGGGTTCGACCGGGTGCTGAACCTGTTCGAGGACGGCAGCCCCGCGCATGAGCGGGCGCGCAGGGACTGGAAGGCGCTGTCGGCCCGCGACGGGCTGACGCGCAGCTACTGGCAGCAGACCGAGAGGGGCGGATGGGAAAAGCGGGGCTGATCGCGCTGGCCCTGCTGGCGGCCCCGGCCGCGGCGGACGTGCCCGAAACGGCGCTGCTGACGGCGGCCCAGCCGGCGAAAGTCGCGGAAGTCGTGCGCCAGCTGGGCCGCCCCGGCCTTCTGGAGACCGACGAGGCGGGCGACCCCAGCATCGCCACCGGCTTTGCCGGATATCCGGGCCGGATCTGGTTTTTCGACTGCATGGAGGATGGATCCGATTGCCTGGGCATCCGGCTGCAGGTGGGGATCGGCACCGTGCACAAGCTGACGCTGGCGCAGGTGAACGCCTTCAACCAGGAAAAGCGCTTCGCGACGCTGAGCCTGGACGAGGACGGCGACCCGATTCTGGCCTATGACCTGTCGATGATGAAGCCGGGCGTTTCGGTTGCGGCCTTTGCAGACAGTTTTCGCCTGTTCGACCAGCAGGCCACCGCGCTGGTGGAGATGGTGAAGGCCGCGGAAAATGCGGCGAAGAAGTAAGGCGGAGTGGGAGACAGGTATGAAGGCGTATGCAGCGATATCGGCCCTTTTGATGATTGCCGCTCCGGCGGGGGCTCAGGATCTGCCGGGCACGACGATGCTGAAGGCCAGCGATCCGGCCGGAGTTGCCCGTTATCTGAACCAGCTTGGTTATCGCGCCAAGCTGACGAAAGACAAGCAGGGCGACCCGAAGATCGAAACCGGGCTGGGCGGCTTCAACGCGGGGCTCTACTTCTATGGCTGCGAAAAGGGCGCGGACTGCACCTCTTTCCAGTTTCAGGTGGGGATCGCCAGCGACACCAAGCTCAGCCTGGAACAGGTGAACAACTTCAACAAACAGTATCGCTTCAGCCAGCTCTCCCTCGATGAAGAGCGCGACCCATGGCTCTACTACGACCTGCCGAGCGGAACCGCCGGGATCAGCGGCGACGCGTTTGCGCAGGCTGTCGACATCTATGAGGAGCAGCTGAACAAGCTGGACCGCCTGCTGGACGAAGCCAAGGCCGCTGCCAAGTAGCCCGTTTCAGTCGACTACCATATTGGTTGTTCCACGTGGAACATTTCCCTACACTTTGGAATCAATGACTTAAGGTCAATTCCTGTAGGGTTTGTAGGGAATGTTCCACGCGGCCAACGGATTCAAATAAAAGACCATTCCGGCATCGCCCCCGGGAAACTCGACTGCACTTCCTTCAATAACAGGATTGGGCAATACGCATGATTCTAATAGCGCGCTGTCGCCGCCCGTTCTCGAATCCGGCTCGCGATTTCATCACCTTCTGAAATCAGTGCAAGAACCTGAGCGCGAATCAATTCGAGACGCTGGCTGTCGTCAGAGCTCTCGACCTCATCGTCGATGAGTAGATAAGTCTGCAGGTACAGAGATATCGTCTTTTCACGTCGATTCCGCTCGTCTTTTTCCATAGGAAGACTAGAAAGATGAATTTCCCAAGATTTGTTTCCCTTCCTAGAGTTGCAAGTCTTACAGCAAGGCAGCAAATTGCCCAGCCTATGGCCATAACCGCTGAATCTACTATTCTTCACTGTGGCAAATACATGATCCCATGTGTCCGCAGGATTTCCGCAATATGCACAGGAAAGGTCACTATCGGGGTCGTTGCCCAGCAAAATTACGGCCTGGCGGACGCGCGCCTCATCATATGAGTCGTGAGGTGCAATCGCAGCCGCGAACATATGATTGATCGTTGTCCGACGGCTTCGGAGCATCTTGTAAGGCTGAAGGTGGGCGGCGATGGATTTTACTCGCATACTCTTAGATTGCCCCTAATCATCTCGTATCACCACGCCCTGCACGGCATTTTGGTGGCGTGAGCAGTTCTTGGATGATTCGTGAATGGATCAGGAAAGCGTGGCGATGTTCACCGTGTCGGTCGGCGTCACGCGCACCTTTCGGCCGATGACGGGCACGTCGATCAGGCTGCCGGGATTGTCGTGGATCTGGGCGAGGAAGCGGGTTCCGTCTGCCAGGCGGCCGATCAGCAGGGCGAAGGCCGGTTCGCCCTTCATGTGGACCACCGTGAAGGTTTCGATGCTGCCCTCGCCTTCGGGCTTCTCGGTGAAGGCGGGGCTGGGCATGGTGTCGATTCCGGCCTGGTAGCTGGCGGGATCGGTGCGCGCATAGGCCTTTGGCGTGGTGCTCCACACGCCGAAGCTGTGCTTGGTGAGATAGCCGCCGTTCGCGAAGACGAGGCCGAAGCTGCCGGGGTTGGCGCGGCAGCGGGCCGCCACTTCGGCAATGCCGTGCATGCTGTAGTTGTTGCCCGGCCCGCCGAAATAGGGGAGCCCGCCCGTGAGCGTGAGGCCGCGGGGATCATCCTGCGCGATGCCGATTTCATCCGCCGCGATTTCCACCGCGCTGGAAAAGCAGCTGTAGATATCCATGTGCGCCAGATCGGCGGGCGTGATGCCGGCCTGCTTCAGCGCATGCGCCGCGCCGATGCGCACCGCCGGAGACGAATGATAATTCACCCGCTCGCTGACGAGGATCTTCTCATGCGTGTCGGCGTTGCCGTGCAGATAGACGCGCTTGCCGGCGGGAACACCGAGCCGGTCGGCTGCTTCCGTGCTCATCAGCAGCAGGGCGGCGGCCTGATCGACAAACATGTTGGCGTTCAGATATTTGGTATAGGGATAGCCGATGTAGCGGTTGTCGCCTTCGGGCGTGATGATCTCGTCTGCCGTGCGGGCGACGGGCAGCTGGGCATAGGGGTTGGCGGCGGCGACCTCAGTGAAGCGGGCCATCAACTGCCCGATGGCCTTGCGGTGGCTGACGGGATCGCGGCCATAGTGCGCGCCCAGGGCGTTTTCGAACAACGGGTAGATGTTGACCGGCAGGGCGATGCCGTGCTGCATTTCGTGCGGCGTGGCGTAAGTGGTCTTTTCCGGCCACTGCTCGGCGGCTTCCGGGCTTTCCTCTGCCCAGTCCAGCTTCAGCCCGGCCTTCTGAGCGCGGGCCTGCGTGCGCAGCGGTTCGCAGCCCGTCAGCAGCACCACATCATTGGCCCCTTGCGTGATCAGCTCGGCGAAATGGTTCACCAGCATCTGCGGCGAGTTGCCGCCCACCGGGCCATAGAGGCTGCGCTTCGGCGCGGCGCCGATGCGGCGGGCCACGGCCCAGGGCAGGTTGTTCTGCTTGCCAAACGGCGCGCCGAAGCCGGAATCCTGGAACAGGCGCACCACCGTCACGCAGTCGATCACGGCTTCCACGCCTGTTGCGCCGCTGTCCGCAATGGCCGCGCGGGCAACGGCGGCCATCATGTCCTGCGGGGACAGGCCCTGCCCCGGTTCCGAAGTGCGATCGACGCTCTGCGCGAGGCCGACAAGGACGGGGGTGCGGGGATCGATGCTCATGCAACAGCCTTTGTTGATGCCGCCCAGCGGGCGGCGCGGTTCAGGGTTTCGGTGGCGATCGGGGCGAGGCCGCCCATCGAGAAGAAGCCGTGGATCGTGCCGTCCACATGATCATGGACGGTTTCGACACCGGCGGCATGCAGGCGGCCGGCATAGGCCAGCCCCTCATCGCGCAGCACATCATGGCTGGCGGTGATGACATAGGCGGGCGGCAGGCCGGAAAGATCGGCCGCGCGCAGGGGCGCCGTCGTCGCGTCTGGCGCGGAGGTGTCGGGCAGCCAGTGCGCCCAGAACCATTCCATCGCTTCGCGCGAGAGGCCGAATTCGGCATTCTCGGCATAGCTGGCGTGGGCGTCGGCCGGGAAATCGGTGACGGGATAGACGAGGAGCTGGCCCGCCAGCGCCGGGCCGTCGGCGCGGGTGGCGAGCGCCGCGAGGGCGGCGAGGTTGCCGCCGGCGCTGTCCCCGCCGACGAGGAGGCGCGCGGGATCCCCGCCGTGGGCCGCGGCGTTGGCGGCGGCCCAGTGCAGGGCGGCGGCGGCATCCTGCTGCTGCGCGGGGGCCTTCGCCTCTGGCGCGAGGCGATAATCCACGCTGATCACAAGCAGCGGGCCATGCGTGCTGAGAAAGCGGCAGACATTGTCATGCGTTTCGATGGAGCCGAGCACCCAGCCGCCGCCGTGCAGCCAGACGAGCGTGGGCAAGGGATGCTGCGCGCCGTGCGGGGTGTAGAGGCGGACGGGCAGCGGGCCGGCTTTGGTGGGAATCGAAAGATCCTGTGTGTCGACCGCGACGGGGGCGAAGGGCCGCACCGCTTCCACCCGCAGGGCCATGCCGGCGCGGGCCTCTGCCACGGACAGCGTTTGCAGCGCGGGCTGGCCTTTGCCCAGTTCCAGCATCTGGGCGATGATCGGATCGAGTTCCATCGGCGCGTCTCCCTCTGCGCCGGCCTAGCCCCCGGCGGGCGGCTGTGCAGCTAGCGCTTTTTCGGGCGGGGGCGACGCGCTAGGGGCGATGGATGAACGAGACGGCGGAGCTTGATGCGATCATCCTGGGCGGCGGGGCGGCCGGGCTGATGTGCGCGGCCGTGGCGGGCCAGCGCGGGGCGCGCGTGCTGCTGGTGGATCATGCGCCGGAGGTGGGGCGGAAGATCCTGATTTCGGGTGGCGGCCGGTGCAATTTCACCAATGTGGGGGCGGCCGCGGACCGCTATCTTTCTGGCAACCCGCATTTCGCGAAGAGCGCGCTGGGGCGATACAGACCGCAGGACTTCATCGACCTGGTCGATCGCCACGGCATCGCCTGGCATGAAAAGACGCTGGGGCAATTGTTCTGCGACGGGTCCGCCCGCCAGATCGTGGCGCTGCTGCTGGACGAATGCGCGGCGGGCGGCGTGGCCTTTGCGCTGGGGCAGCCGGTGACGGATGTGACCCATGCGGACGGGCGGTTCCGGGTGGCGGTGGGCGGGCGCGAGATGGCGGCGCCCGCGCTGGTGCTGGCAACCGGCGGCCCCTCCATCCCCAAGCTGGGGGCGAGCGATTTCGGCTATGGGCTGGCGCGGCAGTTCGGACTGAGGATCGTGCAGCCGCGCCCGGCGCTGGTGCCGCTGACGCTGCCCGCTGGGGAGGCGCTGTTCCGCGAGCTTTCCGGCGTGGCGACCGGGGTGGTGGCGCGGGCCGGGAAGGCGGCCTTCCGGGAAGCCGCGCTGTTCACCCACCGGGGGCTTTCGGGGCCGGCGATCCTGCAGATTTCCTCTTACTGGCAGCCGGGGGAGGCGATCGGCGTGGATTTCCTGCCCGATGCGGCGCCGGGCTGGCTGACGGCGGCCAAGCGGGAGCGGCCGAAGGCGGTGCTGCGCGGGGTGCTGGCGGGCCTGCTGCCGCAACGGCTGGCCGATGTGCTGGCGGAGCGGCTGGGCGTGGGCGAACTGCACGCGGCGAAGGATATGGCGCTGGCCGAGGCGGAGCGGCGGCTGCGCGACTGGACCTTCCGGCCGGATGGAACGGAGGGGTTTGCCAAGGCCGAAGTGACGGTGGGCGGGATCGCGACCGACGGGCTTTCGCAGCGCACGATGGAGGCGAAGCGGGTGCCGGGCCTTTTCTGCATCGGCGAGGCGGTGGACGTGACCGGCTGGCTGGGTGGATATAATTTCCAGTGGGCCTGGGCCAGCGGCTTTGCGGCCGGGGAGGCGGTGGCCGCACGATTGGGCGAATGACGGCCGGGGCGGCGGGCGCCGCCCCGAACGCCATTGGTTCAGGCCTGCGGGGCCACCCCGCCCAGCCCGCCGTCGCGGCGGCGGCCGGCCTTGGGCAGGCCGGAAACGCCGCCCGTGCCGAGCGGGGGCAGCTTGTCGGCGGTGTCGGGGCGGTCGATCTGTTCGCCCTTGATCACCTTCACGATCTCGTCGCCGGACAGGGTTTCATATTCCAGCAGCGCCTGGGCCACGGCCTCGAGCTCGCCGGCGTTGTCGGTGAGGATCTGGCGGGCTTTTTCATAGCCTTCCAGCACCAGCCGCTTCACTTCGGCGTCGATCATCTCGGCCGTTTTTTCCGAGACATTCTGCTGCCGGCTGACCGAATGGCCCAGGAACACTTCCTCCTGGTTTTCCACATAGAGGAGCGGCCCGAGCTTGTCCGACATGCCCCATTGGGTGACCATCGCCTTGGCGAGGTTGGTGGCCATCTGGATGTCGCCGCTGGCGCCCGACGTGACCTTGTCGTGGCCGAAGATGAGTTCCTCGGCAACGCGGCCGCCCATCGCGACGGAGAGGTTGGCGTACATCTTGTCGCGGTGGAAGCTGTAGCTGTCGCGTTCCGGCAGGCGCATCACCATGCCCAGCGCGCGGCCGCGCGGGATGATGGTGGCCTTGTGGATCGGATCCGAGGCGGCCTCGTGCAGGGAGACGACGGCATGGCCGGCCTCGTGATAGGCGGTCAGCTTCTTCTCGTCCTCGGTCATGACCATGGACTTGCGCTCCACGCCCATCATGACCTTGTCCTTCGCATCCTCGAACTCGGCCATGCCGACGAGGCGCTTGGAGCGGCGGGCCGCGAGCAGCGCCGCCTCGTTCACGAGGTTGGCGAGATCGGCGCCGGAGAAGCCGGGCGTGCCGCGCGCGATGACACGGGCATCGACGTCGGGCGCGAGCGGCACCTTGCGCATGTGAACCTGCAGGATGCGGACCCGGCCCTCGATGTCGGGGCGGCCCACGGTGATCTGGCGGTCGAAGCGGCCGGGGCGCAGCAGCGCCGGATCCAGCACGTCGGGGCGGTTGGTGGCGGCGACGATGATGATGCCTTCGTTGGCATCGAAGCCGTCCATCTCGACCAGCAGCTGGTTCAGCGTCTGCTCGCGCTCGTCGTTGCCGCCGCCGAGGCCGGCGCCGCGATGGCGGCCGACGGCGTCGATTTCATCGATGAAGATGATGCAGGGCGCGTTCTTCTTCGCCTGTTCGAACATGTCGCGCAC
>NZ_JAYRCW010000017.1:0-32968 GCF_041909755.1 Sandaracinobacter sp. | reverse complement strand
ACGGCGTCGATTTCATCGATGAAGATGATGCAGGGCGCGTTCTTCTTCGCCTGTTCGAACATGTCGCGCACGCGGCTTGCGCCGACGCCCACGAACATCTCGACGAAGTCGGAGCCGGAAATGGTGAAGAAGGGCACATTCGCCTCGCCCGCGATGGCGCGGGCCAGAAGCGTCTTGCCGGTGCCCGGAGGGCCGACGAGCAGCGCGCCCTTCGGGATCTTGCCGCCGAGGCGGTGGAACTTGGACGGGTCCTTCAGGAAGTCGACGATTTCCTGCAGCTCTTCGCGCGCTTCGTCGATGCCGGCGACGTCATCGAAGGTGACGCGGCCATGCTTTTCCGTGAGGAGCTTCGCGCGGGACTTGCCGAAGCCCATGGCGCCCCGGCCCTGCCCGTTCTGCATCTGGCGCATGAAGAAGATCCAGATGCCGATCATGATGAGGAAGGGCAGCGCGCCCACGATCACCTGTTGCAGCAGGCTGGGGCGATCCTCGGGCACGGCGTCGAACTTCACATTCTTGTCGCGCAGACGCTCGATCAGCTGCATGTCGCCGGGGTTGTAGGTGCGGAAGGCCTGGTCGTTCGACAGCTTGCCGCTGATCTGGCGGCCGGCGATGGCGGCTTCCTTCACCTGGCCGGAATCGACCTTGGCGAGAAACTCGGAATAGGCGATCTCCTCGCCGGCGGTGCGCCGTTCGGAGGGGCCCTGGAACAGCTGCACCAGCAGCACCAGCGCAAGCAGGATACCCGCCCACATCAGGATATTGCGGACGAGGGGGGACGGCGGCTTGCGGTTGTTGTTGTCTGCCATGGGAACCTTTCCAGTCATGGCAATGTAGGATGCATGTTGCGCGTCTGCAATTCGGATGAATCAGTCTGTCTCATTGGCGGCATCGATCGGCGCGGGCTGGACAAGCCGCCCGGGCCGGAACATCATGAGAACATATGCATGGATCAGCCCTGCGGCGGCCGGTACCGGCCTGCGATTTCCGCAATCTCCGCCTCTCGGGCGGCGAGCCTGTCGGCCATCATCCCGCGCACCCGCGCCAGGATTTCCGGCCGCGCCGTGCGCGGGGTGCCGCCGGCGAGCGGCGCGGGATCATATTCGATCGACAGCTGGATCGCTTCGGCAATGTCGCGGCCAAAGCGATGTTCCGCCACGCGGAAAGCGAAATCGATGCCGGAGGTGACGCCGCCCGCCGTGATCCGGTTGCGATCGATCACCACCCGTTCCTCGACGAATTCCGCGCCGAACAGCGGCAGCTGATGGCCAGATGCCCAGTAGCAGCCGGCGCGATAGCCGTGGAGGAGGCCGGCGGCCGCGAGGATCAGCGATCCGGTACAGACGCTGGTGACAAGCTCTGCCGTGGCGGCCTGGTCGCGCAGCCACTGAAGCACGGTTTCATCCCGCATCACGGGGGCGACCGGGGCGCCGCCCGGCACGCACAGCATGTCGAGCCGGGGGCAATCCGCCAGCGTGACGGTGGGCATCAGCGGCAGGCCGCAATCGCTGGGGATCGGCTCGATCGACTTCCAGGCGAAGTGCAGCTTCGCGCCGGGCATGCGCGACAGCACCTGCGCCGGGCCGGTCATGTCCAGCTGGGTGAGGCCGGGCCACAGAAGGAAACCGATCTGAAAGGGTTCGGACATTGGTGACTCCCCTCACCGCTGTTGACGTGGTTCGCGGTACCTGCCGGCTGCTGTGGCTGCAAGGCTGGTCTCCGCTGACGGAGGTGACGCTGGCCGACGGGCACCGGGCGGACATCATGGCGCTGAACCCCCGGGGCGAGATCCTGATCGTGGAGATCAAGGTTTCGGCGGCAGACCTGCTGGGCGACCGGAAGTGGCACCATTACCGGGACTATGCCGACCGCTTTGCCTGGGCGGTGCCGCCGCACCTGGCCGATCATCTGGCGGCCGAACGCTTCGCGCCGGAGGCTTGCGGCCTGCTGGTGGCGGACCGGCACGAGGCGCTGTGGGTGCGCGAGGCGTGCGAGGCGAAGCTGGCGCCCGCGCGGCGCAAGGCGGTGACGCTGGCCTTTGCGCGGACGGGGGCGGAACGGGCCTTGCGGGGGATGGATCCGGGCTTTGACGGATTCGGCCAATGGTGATGGACAGTCCCACTTGTTCGCATTATGTTCCATCCAGTTTCAGGGGAGAATCGGCATGATCGGATATGTGACGCTGGGCACCAACGACCTGCAGCGGGCCGCCAGATTCTATGATGCGATTGCCGCCGAACTGGGTGTGCCGCGCATGATGGAGTTCGATGGCTTCATCGCATGGGGCAAGCCGGACGGCGGTGCGGGCATCGGGCTGACGAAGCCCTTTGACGGCAACGCCGCCACCGTGGGCAATGGCGTGATGGTGGCGCTGGAGGCGAAGGACAAGGATCAGGTCCACCGTCTGTACGACATCGCGCTGGCGAACGGCGGCACCTGCGAAGGCCCCCCGGGCCCGCGCGGCGACACCTTCTATGCCGGCTATTTCCGCGATCCGGACGGCAACAAGCTGAACGCCTTCCTGATGGGGTGAGAGCCTGACGGGCGCAGAGGGCGCGACGGCGCCCGCGCCAGCCTCAGTCCTCCGGCGCGATCGTCACCTTCAGGCCATCGAGTTCGTCGGTGAAGGGGATCTGGCACGACAGGCGCGACGTCGGCTCGCGGTGATCGGAGCTGTCGAGCAGGTCCGTCTCATCCTCGTGCGCCGGGCCGACCCTGGCGATCCAGTCGGCATCGACATGGACATGGCAGGTCGCGCAGGAGCAGGAGCCGCCGCAAAGCGCCAGCAGTTCATCGAAGCCATTGTCGCGGATCACTTCCATGACCGACAGGCCGGCTTCGCCCGTGACGGCCTTTTCATTGCCCTTGCGATCGACGACGATAAGCGTTGGCATGCCTGAACTCCGGTTTTGTCCGTGACCCTCACGGCTGGCATGCCTATTAGCGTGGACCATGCCATGCGCAAGACGGGCCGGGCCGCCGGGGCGGCGGCATGAACGGATTGGAGAGGTTCCCTGGGACTGACAGCTGAACGGATCGCCGAGGGCGTCGCGGGGCTGGCTGCGGCGGATCGCCGCTTTGCCGAAGCCGCGGAGCGGTACGGCCTGCCGGAGCCGCGCATCCGCGCCCCCGGCTATGAAACCCTGCTGCGCGCCATCGTGAGCCAGCAGGTCTCGACGGCCGCCGCCGCCAGCATCTGGCGCAAGATGGAGGCCCAGGTGGGCGACCTGCACGATCCCGCGCGCATGTCGCTTGCCAGCCCCGAGGAGCTTCGCGCTGCCGGGCTGTCCCGGATGAAGGCCAGTTACGTCCACAGCCTTGCCGCGCATGTGCTGGATGGCTCCCTGCCGCTGGACGCGCTGCCCGCCGACGACGAGGAAGCGATCCGGCTGCTGTCGTCGGTGAAGGGGCTGGGGCGCTGGTCTGCCGAGATCTACCTGCTGTTCGCGGAAGGCCGGGGCGACGTGTTCCCCGCCGGGGACCTTGCCGTGCAGGTGCAGGCCGGGCGGATGTTCCTGGATGGGGAGAGGCCATCGGAAAAGGCGCTGCGGACGCTGGCGGACGGATGGCGGCCGCATCGGGGCACCGCCGCCCTGTTCCTGTGGCACTGCTATAACGCGCCGCCGCTGTGAGCATCACCACCGTCACCTCTGCCTCGAATGCGACGCTGAAGCGGCTGCGCAGCCTGCGGGAGAAGAAATACCGGCGGGCCGAGGGCCTGTTCCTGGCCGAGGGGCTGCGCATCTGCACCGAGGCGCTGGACGCCGGCTGGGTGCCGCGCGTGCTGTTGTTCGCGCAAGGGAAAGGCGATCATCCGCTGGTGCGGCGGCTGGCGCATGCCACGCTGGCGGGCGGCGGGCAGGTGGTGGAAACCACGCCGGACCTTCTGTCTGGCGTGACGGGGAAGGACAATCCGCAGGCCGTGGCGGCGGCCTATCATCCGCGCACGGTGACGCTGGACGAACTGGTGCCGGGCCCGCGCACGCTGGTTGCCGAACGGCTGCGCGATCCCGGCAACCTGGGCACGCTGCTGCGCGCCTGCGACGCCACGGGGACGGGCGCGCTGATCCTGCTGGACGACAGCGCCGACCCGACCAGTGTGGAGGCGGTGCGGGCGAGCATGGGGGCCTTCTTTACCGTGCCCTGCGTGCAGGCGACGACGGCGGAGCTGCTGGCGTGGAAGGTGCGCCATGGCGCGGTGCTGACCGGCGCGGCGCTGGACGCGCGGGCGGTGGATTACCGGCAGGCCCGCTATCAGCCGCCCGCCCTGCTGATGGTGGGGAACGAGGCGCAGGGGCTGCCCGACGCGCTGATGGCCGAATGCGACCAGCTGGTGATCATGCCCATGCGCGGCAAGGCGGACAGCCTGAATGTGGCCATGGCGGGCACGTTGCTGCTGTATCAGGCGCTGCACTGGCAGGAGGCTGGCTGAAGCGCGTGGTGCATTGCAGCAGCAGCCGCGCTAACGCAGCCGCATGTGGATTGACCTGAAGCCTGCGGGAGACACCGCGTTCGAGCTGGATGTGGCCCCCTCCATCGCCGTCGGCCCGGCCGACCGGCTGTTCATGTTCGGCGGCGTGGGGCTGGGCGCCAGCCTGACCGCGCTGGAGCGCGTGACGGGCCGCCCCGTGGTGTGGGCGACGGCGCAATATGAAAGCTATGCCCGGCCCGGCGAGACGGTGCGCTTCAGCGTGGACGAGCGGGTTCGCGGCAACCAGGTGAGCCAGGCGCGGGTTTCCGCGACCACGGGCGGGCGCGAGGTGCTGAACGTTTCTGCCGCGCTGGGCGAGCGCGACCTGCCCGAACGGGGGCAATGGACGCTGGCGCCGCGCGTGGCCCCGCCGGAGGACTGCCCGCCGCGGCAGCTGTGGGAGGGGCGGCACCCGGACGACATTCACAGCCGCGTGGAGTTCAGGATCGCCAAGGGGTCGATGCACGGGCCGCGCGCGGGCGGCGGCCCCGCGCCGGACGGGAATGTGGTGATGTGGGCCCGGCCCAACCCCGCCGTGCTGGGCGAGGGGCATCTGATCGACACCGCTTTCGTGGCCGTCGTCGCGGATTATGTGCCGAGCGGCGTTGGCCCGGCGCTGGGGCGCGATGCGGGCGGCAACAGCCTGGACAATTCCATCCGCTTCCACCGCCGCGTGCCGACGGACTGGCTGTTGTGCGACGTGCAGATCCATGGCGTGGCGAACGGCTTTGCCCATGGCCGCATGCACATCTTCGCGCAGACGGGCGAACTGATCGCGACCGCCAGCCAAAGCCTGATCCTGCGCCTGTGGGATTGAGGCGCCTGCCGGCTTGCCCCGGCCGGGCCGACGTGTAGCATACGCCCCTTGTGATACGGCGACCAAGGGGGACAGTCATGCGGATCGGGCTTGCGCTTCTGGCATTTGCGGCATCCGGCCCCGCGCTCGCCGCGCATGATCTGGTGATCGCCAACGGCACCGTCTTTGACGGCACTGGCGCGCCGGGCTTCAAGGGGTGGGTGGCCGTGGACGGGGACCGGATCGCCGCCGTCGGCACCGGCACGCCGCCCGCCGCCGCGCGCACGGTGGACGCAACCGGCAAGGCCGTCGCCCCCGGCTTCGTGAACATGCTGAGCTGGGCGACCGAATCGCTGCTGGTGGATGGGCGCGGCCTTTCCGACCTGAAGCAGGGCGTGACGCTGCAGGTGATGGGCGAAGGCTGGACGATGGGGCCGCTGACCGCGCCGATGCGGCGGGAGATGATCGCGCAGCAGTCCAACCTGAAATTCGAGGTGCCATGGACGACGCTGGGCGAATATCTGGCGCATCTGGAGGCCAGGGGCATCGCACCCAATGTCGCGAGCTTCGTGGGGGCGACGACGGTGCGCATCCACGAGCTGGGCGAAGGCGATGTGCAGCCGGACGCGGCCCAGCTGGGCCGGATGCGCGCCCTGGTGCGGCAGGCGATGAACGAAGGGGCGCTGGGTGTCGGCTCCAGCCTGATCTATGCGCCCGCCAGCTATGCCAAGACGCCGGAACTGGTGGCGCTGGCCACGGAATCCGCGCGCTGCGGCGGCAGCTATATCAGCCACATGCGATCCGAGGGCAAATATATCGAGCAGGCGCTGGACGAGTTGATCCGCATCGCCCGCGAAAGCGGCGGGCCGGCGGAAATCTATCATCTGAAACTGTCGGGCCGGGCCAATTGGGGCAAGCGCGAGGCGGTGCTGGCGAAGATCGCCGCGGCGAAGGCTGAAGGGCTGGATATCCGCGCCAACATGTATGTCTATCCCGCCGGCGCGACCGGGCTGGACGCCAGCATGCCCACCTGGGTGCAGGCCGGCGGTGACGCGGAATGGGTGAAGCGACTGAAGGACCCGGCCACCCGGGCGAAGGTGCTGGCCGAAATGCGCGCCGAACCCGAGGGCTGGGAGAATCTCTATCGCTCGGCGGGCGATGCCTCGCGCGTGATGTTCATCGGCTTTCGCAACCCGAAGCTGCGGCCGCTGATCGGCAAGACGCTGGCGGAGGTGTCGGCCATGCGCGGCACCAGCCCGGAAGACACGATCATCGACCTGGTGATCGAGGACGAGAGCCGGGTGGACACCGTGTATTTCCTGATGTCGGACGAGAATGTGGAGGCCTTTGCCGCCCTGCCCTGGGTCGCGCTGGGATCGGATGCCGGGGCGCCCGCGATCGAGGGGGCGTTCCTGGAAAGCTCGGACCATCCGCGCGCCTATGGCAATGTGGCGCGCTTCCTGGGCCATTATGTCCGCGACCGGAAGGTGGACAGCCTGGAAAGCGCCGTTCACCGCCTGTCGGGCCTGCCCGCAGCGCGGCTGGGGATCGAGGGGCGTGGCACGCTGGCCCCCGGCAGGTTCGCCGACATCGTGCTGTTCGACCCCGCCACCATCCGCGATCACGCGACGTTCGCGAAGCCGCAGCAATATGCGACCGGCGTGTCGGACGTGTGGGTGAACGGGGCGCAGGTGCTGAAGGGCGGGGAGCCGACGGGCGCGACGCCGGGCCGCTTCGTGAAGGGCGCGGGCGCCGGGCGCTGCGGCCCGGCGTCCGCGTCCTGACGCCCTTTTCAGCCCGGCCCGCTTACTGCGCGGGCTTTGCGGCGAGTTCGAGGACGGCGATCGTCATCGTCTGCGCGCCGAGTTTCACGGCCGCTTCGCCATCCACCTTGAACAGCGGGCTGTGGTGGCTGGGAACGGCGGGGCCGCCGGCCTTTTCGGCGTCGATGTCGGCCTGGGGCGTGCCGCCGACATTGTAATAGGCGCCCTTCACGCCGGGGCCGACGAGATAGGGGAAATCCTCTGCCCCCATGCCTTCGCGCGGCGCGCGGGTGAAGATCCTGTCGCCATAGGCCTTTGCGAACGCGCCCTGCAGGCGGCGCGTCAGTTCGGGATCGTTGATGTTGGGAAGCGCGCGCTCGTCCTCCCGCACGGTGACGACGGGCAGCTTGTCTTCCGGGAGGCCCCATTTGCGGCCCGTCTGCACGGCGATGCGCTTGATGCCCTCGATCAGCTGGTTGCGGGTTTCCAGATCGTCGGCGCGCACCGTGATCGAAAGCTCGGCGCGGTCCGAGATGATGTTGTGCTTGGACCCGGCATGGAAGGCCCCGACGGTGATGACGGCAGGCTTCAGCGGCGCGATCTCGCGGCCGATGAAGCCCTGCAGCGACTGGACGATATCCGAGGCGATGAACACCGGATCCTTGCCGCTGTGCGGGCTGGCGCCGTGGGCCCCGATGCCGGGGACGACGATGTCCAGCGTGTCTGCCGCGGAATAGGTGACGCCGTCCGCGAGGCCGATGGTGCCGGTGGGAATGCCGGCGGCGACATGCCAGCCGATGGCGTAATCGGGCTTGCCGAAGCGCTGGTAGAGATTGTCCGCCATCATCTTCTTCGCGCCGCCGACGATCTCTTCGGCGGGCTGCACCACGAAGAGGACGGTGCCGGACCATTTGTCCTTCAGCGCGGTGAGCTGGCGGGCGGTGCCGACGAGGCCGGTGATGTGGGTGTCGTGCCCGCAGGCGTGCATCACCGGCTGCTCGACGCCGGCGCGGTCCTTCTGGCGGACCTTGGAGGCATTGGCGAGACCGGATTTTTCCTCGACGGGCAGGCCGTCCATGTCGGCGCGGAGCAGGATGACGGGGCCGGGGCCGTTCCGGAGCACGCCGACGACGCCGGTGCCGCCGACCTTTTCCGTGACCTCCATGCCCTTCACCGCGCGCAGTTCCTTCGCCATGCGCGCCGCCGTGTTCACCTCGACGGCGGAGAGTTCGGGGTTGCGGTGGAAATGATCGTAGAGCGGGGCCAGATGGGTCGCCCAGTCCTTCGCGACGGCGGCGTCGATCTCTGCCGGGGTGACGGCGGCCGCCGGGGCGGCGGTGGCGAGCAGGATGGCCGGAATCAGTCCCCGCATTGTGAAACTCCCTGGATGGATGTCGTTGATTGCGGCGAACTATAGGGGGTGGGTTCGCCTAGTCCAGCGAGGCTTCGATCGCGTGCATGTCATCATCGGACAGGCCGAAATGATGGCCGACTTCGTGCACCAGCACATGGGCGACGACCCGTTCCAGCGTGTCCTCCCCATGCGCCCATTCATCGAGAAGGGGGCGACGATAGAGGAAGATGGTGGGCGGCAGCGCGCCGGTATAGTCGCCGCCGGGGTTGCCGACGGGGTGACCCCAATAGAGGCCGAGGATGTCCCACTCGCTCTCCAGCGCCATCGCGTCGACGACGTCGGCGTCCGGGAAATCCTGAACCCTGAGGATGACGGTTGCCAGATGCTGGCGGAAGAGATCGGGGAGGCGTTCGACGGCGGCTTGCGCAAGCGCCTCGATATCCGCGAGAGAGGGGGCGTGGCCGGACATGACGTGGAGATAGGGACTGCGATGGCGAAGGTCGAGAAGCTTGGGGCGCATGCGCGCGCGGAACTGGCGGCGGACCTGCCGGGCTGGACGCTGGAGGGCGAGCATCTGAAGCGCAGCTTCCGCTTCGGGGATTTTTCGCAGGCATTCGCCTTCATGACCCGCGTGGCGCTGCTGGCCGAGGCGCAGGATCATCACCCCGAATGGTTCAACGTGTGGAACCGCGTGGATATCGCGCTGACAACGCACGATGCCGGCGGGTTGAGCCTGCGCGATGTGAAGATGGCGAAATCGATCGACGCGCTGCTGGGCTGAACGGGAGGCGGGCGGAGGGCCTGTGCCCCCCGCCCGGCCGGATTTTAGCGCGGCGCCATGCGGATGCCGCCATCCAGGCGGACATCCTCGCCGTTGAAGTAGGAGTTGCGGCACATTTCCAGCGCGAGGCCGGCATATTCTTCCGGATTGCCGAGGCGCTTGGGATACAGCACCGAAGCGCCCAGCGCGGCCTTCACATTATCCGGCGCGCCCTGCAGCAGCGGGGTGTTGAAGATGCCGGGCAGGATGGTGTTCACCCGGATGCCTTCGCTGGAAAGATCGCGCGCGATCGGCAGCGTCATGCCGACAACGCCGCCCTTGGAGGCGGAATAGGCGGCCTGGCCGATCTGGCCGTCTTCCGCCGCGACGGAGGCGGTGTTCACGATGGCGCCGCGCTCGCCCAGGTCATTGAGCGGCGGCAGCGTCATCATGCCGGCCGCGGACTTGGCGATGCAGCGGAAGGTGCCGACAAGGTTGATCTGGATGATCAGGTTGAAGGCATCCAGCGGGAAATGCTTGATCTCGCCCGTTTCCTTGGCGCGGCTCGCCGTCTTGATGGCGTTGCCGGTGCCGGCGCAGTTGATCAGGATGCGTTCCTGGCCGATCGCCGCGCGGGCCTTGGCGAAGCCGGCATCGACGGACGCATCATCGGTGACGTTCACCTGGCAGAACACGCCGCCCAGTTCGGCGGCCAGCGCCTCACCCTTTTCGGCGTTCAGGTCGAACAGCGCGACCTTCACGCCCTCTGCCGCGAGGCGGCGGGCGGTGGCGGCGCCGAGGCCGGACGCGCCCCCGGTGATGACAGCGGACAATCCCTTGAGTTCCATTTGAATCCCTTCCCGGTTGGAAATGCGCGACATGCCTAGGCGCGGAAACGCGCCGCGGGCATCCCCAAAACTTAGGAGGGTGGGCGCTTCCCGCCTTCGCGCGCCAGCGCCTGTTCCCGGAGCGCGAGGATGATGGTGGACAACAGGATCACCGCCCCGCCGAGCAGCGTGAAAACATCATAGCGTTCCCCGAACAGCAGGATGCCGGCGAGCGTGATGAGCCCGAAGCGCACGAAATCGAACGGCATCACCGCCCCCGCATCCGCCAGGCTGAACGCGCGGGAGAGCGCCAGCTGCCCCGCCGCCGCACAGGCCCCCAGCGACACCAGGATCGGCCACAACTGCGCCGACGGCCAGCTCCAGAAGGGGATGGCGATGATCATCGAGACGGGCGTCGTCAGGATGAAGCTCCACACCGCGACTGCGCGGCTGTCGTCCGTGCCGGTGAGCTGCTTGATCGCCACATAGGAAAAGGCGGTGGCGAGCGCGGAGATGACGGCGGCCCACAGGCCCGGCGTCATTTCGGACGCGCCCGGGCGCAGCACCAGCAGCATGCCGCCGAACCCCATCAGCAGCGCAGCCCCGCGCACCCAGCGCACCCGTTCGCCAAGGAACAGAAGGGCGCCGATGGTGACGAACAGCGGCGCGGTGTAGTTGATGGCCAGCACATTGGCGAGCGGCGCGTTGGCGACCGCATAGAAGGTGGCGAAGGTGGCGATCACGCCGGAAGCCGCGCGCTTCATCTGGGCGGGCATCCGTTCCAGCCGGATCAGCCCCGGCGAGGTCAGCACCAGCGGCATCAGCCACATAAGACCGATGAAGTTGCGCCACACCACCACCGCGAAGGGGTGCAGTTCCTGCGAGGCGAGGCGGATCATCACCCACAGCCCGGCGAAGGCGACACAGGCCACCACCATCCACAGCGCGCCCCGGACATGGGGCGGCGGCAGGGGGAAGCCGGACCGCGCCACCGTCAGTGGTTGAAGTGCCTGAGGCCGGTGAAGGCCATGGCGAGGCCGCGTTCGTCGGCAGCGGCGATCACCTCTGCGTCGCGCATGGAGCCGCCGGGCTGGATCACTGCCGTCGCGCCTGCGTCGGCTGCGGCCAGAAGCCCGTCTGAGAAGGGGAAGAAGGCATCGGACGCAACCGCGCTGCCGATGGTGCGCGGCTGGGGCCAGCCGGCGGTTTCCGCGGCTTCCTTCGCCTTCCAGGCGGCGATCCGGGCGCTGTCCACCCGGCTCATCTGCCCGGCGCCGATGCCGGCCGTCGCGCCATCCTTCGCATAGACGATGGCGTTGGATTTCACATGCTTGGCGACGATCCAGGCGAACAGCATGTCGTTCAGTTCCTGCGCGGTGGGCTGCCGCTTCGTCACGATCTTCAGTTCGTCCACCAGCCTGTTGTCGCGCGTTTGCAGCAGGAAGCCGCCGGACACGCTTTTCAGCTGGAAGCCGATCCGTGCCGGGTCCAGCAGCGGCGCGAGCAGCAGCCGCAGGTTCTTTTTGCGCGCCACCGCCGCGCGGGCCGCTTCGTCTGCGGCGGGGGCGATGATCACTTCGGTGAACAGCTCGGTGATGGCGTCGGCGGTGGGGCCGTCCAGCTCGCGGTTCAGCGCGATGATGCCGCCGAACGCCGAGACGGGATCGGTCGCCTTCGCTGCTTCATAGGCCTCGATCAGGGTGGGCGCGCTGGCCACGCCGCAGGGATTGGCATGCTTGATGATGGCGACGGTCGGTTCCTTGTCGCGGAATTCCGAGATCAGGTTGAAGGCGCCGTCGGCGTCGGCGATGTTGTTGTAGGACAGGGCCTTGCCCTGAACCAGTTCGGCGCTGGCGATGCCGCCCGGCCGGGCCTGCGCGGCATAGAGCGCGGCGTCCTGGTGCGGGTTCTCGCCATAGCGCAGGGTATCCATCCGGCGCATCACGACGGGGAAAATGGCCGGATACATCTCTTGCTGGTCGGCGAAGGCGAACCAGCTGGCGATGGCTGCATCATAGGCGGCGGTCGCCTGGAAGGCCTTCGCCGCAAGGCGGCGGCGGGTTTCGAGCGACAGTCCGCCCTGCCCCAGTTCCTCTGTCAGCGCGGCATAGTCCGCCGCGTCCGTCACGCAGGCGACGAATTCGTGGTTCTTCGCGGCCGAGCGCACCATCGAAGGCCCGCCGATGTCGATATTCTCGATCACTTCGTCGCGCGGGGCGCC
Organism: Sandaracinobacter sp.; assembly: GCF_041909755.1. Classification (NCBI taxonomy): domain Bacteria; kingdom Pseudomonadati; phylum Pseudomonadota; class Alphaproteobacteria; order Sphingomonadales; family Sphingosinicellaceae; genus Sandaracinobacter; species Sandaracinobacter sp. Next base: position 20,776 of record NZ_JAYRCW010000017.1, on the reverse strand, counting down.
CTTCGCCACCGTCGCTTCGAACGGATAGAGGTTGATGACCGCCATATCGATCGGCGGAATTGCGTGCGCATCCGCCGCCGCCTGATGGTCGGCATTGTTCCTGAGCGCCAGCAGGCCGCCATGCACCTTGGGGTGCAGGGTCTTCACCCGGCCATCCATCATCTCGGGGAAGCCGGTGTGGTCCGACACGTCCGTCACCTTGAGCCCGGCCTCGCGCAGGGCCTTTGCCGTGCCGCCCGTGCTGAGCAGTTCGGCGCCATGGGCGGCCAGCGCGGTCGCGAATTCGACAAGGCCGGTCTTGTCGGAAACGGACAACAGGGCCCGGCGGATGGGAAGGCGGTTGGTCATGGCTTGGGGACTCGCTTGAATCGGGCGTTTCTGCGCGCCCCGGTGCCCGACGCCGCGCAAAGGTGCAAGTTCCGGGCAGCCATGCAGGGGCGTCCGGCCTGCATGGCCGCTATTGTTTCTTGAAGCTCCAGCTTACGTCGGCGGGCTTTCCGGGTTCCACCAAGGTCGTCAGCAGCAGCTGCTGGATTTCGTGCGTTGCGCCTTCGCTGTCCACGAACAGGCTGGGTTCGATGGCGAGGAGGCCGGGCGCGTGGTTGAAGCTGGCGCGGAAGGCCCAGGCGATGGCCGGATCACGGCCCTGCCCCGGAATGCGGATCAGCGCGCCCCTGCCATCCTGCGTGGGGGTGGCTGTGGCGCCCGGCCCCAGGTGGAAGCGGATGGCAAGCGGCAGCGCCTCCCTTTGGCGGACGAGCGCCAGCGTGCCCTTCACCGGCAGCAGATGGTCCTCGCCGCGCAGATCGGTGCCGTCCGGGTTCAGCCACAGGCGGCGGAGGTGATCATAGCCGTGGCGGCGGCGATAGCCGTCGTGCCGGCCTTCCAGCCACTGGCCGTCGCGGGTGAGGCGCGCTTCGACCAGCACTTCCTCTACCCCGCCGAGCCGCCGGGGGCCGCCATCGTGCAGGCGGCTGCTGTTGGTATCGGCCAGCACCAGCGTGCTGTGCCCGGCGGTGGAGCGCAGGCCCATCACCAGTTCGGGCGGGAAGCCGCGAGGCCCTTGCGAGCCCTGTTCGGCGCCGCAGGAAACGACCAGCGGGCGGCCGCCATCGGAAAAGGTGAAGGCCAGCGTGGAGGCATGGGTGGCGGGGTTCAGCCGCGCGGGCGGCGGCGGCCCGGCATCGACGATCAGGCGCACGCCGCCCGCCGACAGCCGCTGGAAGCCCGACGAGCGGGGCGGCGGCGCATCCAGCACCGCGACGCCCAGCCGTTGCAGCTGCGCGGCATCGGGCTGGCCGCCATGCCAGGCCGCCGGGATGCCATCGCCCAGCGCCAGGGCGCCCAGCGTGGTGCGGGCGAGCTCCAGCGTGCGCGCGACCGGATCCGACGGCTTCTGCATGCGCGCGGCGTGGAAGGCGGCGAGCACCAGCATCTGGTCTGCGATTCTGGCAAGATCGAGGGGCGAGCGGGCGAGGGGCGCGCCGTCTGCGTTCAGGAGGGCGGCCAGCACCTCGTCCAGAAGGGCGAGCGAGCGGGACAGGCGTTCGTCTCCGCCGGGCAGCATCAGCGCGGCCGCGACGAGGCCGGACACGGCCGCCAGCTTGGGCAGGCCGGGCTGCATGCGCGGCGCGGCGCGATCGAGATGGCGCGACCAGCGGGCGATGCCGTTCAGCACGGCGGAGCGGTGGACATGGTCCTTGCCGGGCATCACCAGCGGCGCGTGCAGGATCGCCATCTGGATGCGGGTTCCCGTCGCCTCCGGCGCCCAGGCCTCTTCGTCATAATCGTGGAAGCGGGCGAGCCAGCGGCGGGCGAGCGCTTCGGCGCGCGCGGCTTCCGGGGCCGAGAGTTCGACCATGGAGAGATCGCGCAGCCAGCCCCAGCCATGCACCCACTGTCGCCAGCTTTCGGGCGCCTCGGGGTGATCCAGCCGCGCCTCCAGCATGCCCTGGCCATAGCCGCCGCGGAACAGCCGGCCGCCCTTCAGCCGCTGGGCGATGGCGGGATCGCCGGGCACCGGATCCTCCGGCACGGCGATCAGCTTCAGTGGGAAGCGGCCCTTCAGCCGCATGCGGTGGAAGGGGGAGGCGAAGGAGAGCCGGTCCAGCCGGTCTGACAGCCGTTCGGAGAGCGAGGGGCCGCGATCGCCCAGGTTGCGGGTTAGCCGGAAGGCGTCGGCCTCGGCCTCTGCGCCATCCGCGGGTTCCGGTTCCGCGATGTCGGGGGGCGGAACCTGCTTTTCCGCGCTGGCCATCAGGCGGCCTTCAGCGCCGCGATGTTGGCGGCATAGCGGCCCGGCCCGCCCTTGAAGCTGGCGGTGCCCGCGACGAGCATGGTGGCCCCGGAATTGGCCAGCCGCCCGGCGTTCCCGGCATCCACGCCGCCGTCCACTTCCAGTTCGATGGCCTTGCCGCTCAAATCGATGCGCTTTCGGATCGCCTCGATCTTGGGAAGCGCGCTCTCGATGAAGCTCTGCCCGCCGAAGCCGGGGTTCACGCTCATCACCAGCACCAGGTCGATCAGGTCCATCACATGGTCCAGCGCGGCGAGCGGGGTGGCCGGGTTCAGCACCACGCCCGCCTGCTTGCCCAGCGCCCGGATGCGCATCAGCGTGCGGTGCAGGTGCGGCCCGGATTCCGGATGCACCGAAAGGATGTCGGCCCCGGCCTCGGCAAAGGCCTCCACCAGCGCGTCTGCCGGCTGCACCATCAGATGCACGTCGAACGGCTTTGCGCTGTGCGAGCGAAGCGCCTTCACCACCATCGGCCCGATGGTGAGATTGGGGACGAAATGATTGTCCATCACGTCCACATGGATCCAGTCCGCGCCGGCCGCGTCGATGGCGCGCACCTCGTCCCCAAGCTTCGAGAAGTCGGCGGAGAGGATGGAGGGGGCGATGCGAACCGGCATGGTCGATTGTTAGCCTTTGGCCGATTCGCAGCCAAGTGCTGTTTGCCGTTTCAGCGGCGAATTCTGGCGGCCGACCGCGCCCGGATCGCCAGCCGTTCGGCATCGGGCGCGGTGGGCCAGGCGGCGATTTCCGCAAGCGTGCGGCCGCAACCCGTGCAGATGCCGCGCGCCACCTTGCAGATGTTGCGGCAGGGGGACGCGACCACGGAGGCGGTGAGTTCGGCCATGGCGCCCCATAGGAGTCTCGCGGATGTCATGGGAAGGGGGCATCAGGACGCAGAATAGGGCTTGCGCCGGAAGTGCGATCTGCCAATGCGGCCAATATGACAGTTTTGCGGCAGATATCTTACGGCATGGCGGCATCGGTCTTGCTGGCGGCCTTGCCCGCGGCGGCAACCGACGATGCGCAGGTCTGGCTGTCGACCCAGGTGACGAAGAAGCTGTCCGACAGCTTCGAGGCCGTGGCGGACATGAACAGCCGCTATTACGACAATGCCTCCCACTATGGGCATTTCCAGCTGCGCGGCCTGATCGGCTGGAAGCCCGACAGGAATGGCATGCTGGGGCTGGGCTATTCCTATGTCTGGGGCAAGAGCCTGAGCGGCAAGGTGGCGCGCGAACACCGGTTCTTCCAGCAGGCGAATTACGGCATCCTGCACATCGGCAAGGCCGAGCTGGTCGGCCGCACCCGGCTGGAACAGCGCTGGTTCAGCGATGTCGACGGGGCGACCTGGCGGCTGCGGCAGCAGATCCGGCTGAACATCCCGCTGGACGGCCCGAAGGGCCTGAAGGGGATCGTCCACACGGAAGGCTTCATGCTGCTCTCCACCCCTGTCGGCGGTGCGGACGAGGGCGTGAACCAGTTCCGCACCTTCGCCGGGCTTGGCATCCCGCTGAACAGCCGGCTGACGCTGGAAACCGGCTATATGAACCAGTCCGTGGTGGCCGGGGCCGACCGGATGAACCACGCGCTGAGCATCGCCGTGAACGCGAAATTCTAGCCGTCGGCGCGGCGTCAGCGGCTGATCACGACCTTCGCATCCGGGAAGCCGGCCGCCACCAGCGGCATGCGGAAGGTGGTTTCCAGCGCCTGATCGGCTGACTGGTCCGCCATGGCGAGAAGATCCTTCGCGCGGGCCTGCGCGGCGAACTGCGCCGGGGCCTTCGCCTCGTTGTCGCGCTTCAGGTTGGCGCCGACGCCGGTCAGCACGGTCTGCCAGCCATTGTCCTGATAGGTCTGCGCCATGCCCCATTCGATGCTGGCGGGCATCGGCTCAACCGGCGGGCGGCGCACGCTGAGCAGCTGCGCTTCAGCGTCCCAGCGGAGATCGGCCTGGGTGAGCTTCGACAGATCCACCACATAGGTCACGGTGGCGGGGAGGATCGCCGTCTGCCGTGTGGTGGCGACGGTGATCGGCCCCAGCGTGGTTTCCCGTTCGGAGGTGACGGGCTGCACCAGCCGCGCCGTCAGCACCAGCAGCTTCTGCTGCCGCTGGACGGAGACGAGCATGGCGCCCAGCAGATCGGCCCGCTCGCACAGGCCGACCGAGATGCAGGCTTCGCGCCGCCGATCCGGCCCGGCGGCCCAGCCGACGAGGGCCAGCAGGATCGCTGCGGCACCGACGATCGAGAGCAGCCGCTTCATTCGGAACCCTTCCAGTGCTCGCCGGACCGCTGGACGCGGCCGCGGGTTTCGAGATCGATGAGATGCGCCAGCACGCTGCGCCCTGCTGCCGGCCACAGCCGCCGGTCCACCGAGGCGTACATCTGCGCGACCATGTCGGGAATCGCGCGCGGGCCGCCCGCCAGCTGGGCCAGGATCTGGCCTTCGCGCTGGCGGCGGTGCCCCATCAGGTGTCGCACCCAGCGCTGCGGCTCCTCAACGGGCGCGCCGTGGGTGGGGTAATAGCGGGCGTCGGGCCGGTCCATCAGCTTCTGCAGCGAGGCCATATAGGCCGCCATGTCGCCGTCGGGCGGGGCGACGACGGTGGTGGACCAGCCCATGACATGGTCGCCGGTGAACAGCGCCCCTTCCTGTTCCAGCGCGAAGCACAGATGGTTCGAGGTGTGGCCCGGCGTGTGGACGGCGGACAGAGTCCAGCCGGGGCCCGACACGCTGTCGCCATCTGCCAGGATGCGATCGGGCGCATAATCCGGATCGAAGCCCGCGTCGGCGCGGGGGCCATCATCGCTGAGCGCCAGCGGGGCGCAGCCCGCGATCTCGCCGCCGAGCCGCGCCTTCAGCGGGATCGCGCCGGGCGAATGATCGATATGGGTGTGGGTGATGAGATGATGGGAAACCGTTTCGCCCGCGACCGCGTCCGCGACGGCCTGAAGGTGCGCGTCGTCCGCAGGGCCGGGATCGATGATGGCGACGGTGCCCTGCCCCACGATGTAGGTGCCTGTGCCCAGAAAGGTGAAGGGCGAGGGATTGTGCGCCAGCACGCGCCGCACGAGCGGAGACAGGTGCTCCACCCGGCCATAGGGGGCTTGCGCCACCAGCTTTTCATATTCGGCGTTCATCGAGGCAAGGACTTAGGAAGCGCGCGGGCAAAAGAAAAGCGGGCGACCCTGAGAGGGTCGCCCGCCTGATGTCGTTTGCCCGGAAACGGGCCGGATCAGTTGCGCTGGCGCCGCATGAACGGCGGGATGCGCGTTTCTTCTTCGTCGGCGCTGACTTCGGGCTCGGGCGCCAGCGTTTCCACCGGCGGCTCCTCTGCCTTGGGCTTGCGCGACAGGTGCATCATCCGCTCGAACAGGGTCTGGCGGCGCTGCGCCGGCTCGGGCTCGGGCGCGCGCCGTTCCGCTTCGGGCAGTTCCAGCCGGACGGGCGCGGCCAGCGGCAGTTCCGCGACCGGGGCGACGGGCTCGGGCTCGGGCAGGTCCAGTTCGGCTTCGACCGGATCGCCCAGTTCCAGGATGTCCTCGTCGGACAGGCTTGCATCCTCTTCCATCAGCGGCTCGGACGGGGTGTCGTCAGCCGGGGCGAGGCCTTCGTCTGCCGCCGCCGGACGGAAGGTGCCCGCCGGGGTGCCGAAGATGCCCGCCGCCATCGGGCCGGCCGCCGGCGAGGTCTGCGGGCGGAATCCGCCGCCGCCGCCACCGCCGCCGCCGCCGAACGGCGGGGTCGGATCCACTTCACCAGCGCCGGGGGCCGCCTGCGGCACGATCTGCGGGCGGGCGCCGAAGATCTGCGCGCTGGCGCCACGCGTCTGGCCGGAAGAAATGCCGGGCAGCGCCTGCTGGTTGCCCTCGATCCCGGTGGCGACGACGCTGACGCGCATCTTGCCGTTCAGGTCGTCGTTGAAGGCCGAACCGACGATGATGTTGGCATCGGGATCCACCATCTCGCGGATGTGCTGGGCGGCTTCTTCCACTTCCATCAGGCCCAGATCCTCGCCGCCGGTGATGTTGATGATCACCGCCTTGGCGCCGCGCAGGGACACTTCGTCCAGCAGCGGGTTGGAAATGGCCTTCTCGGCCGCCTCGATGGCGCGGCGCTCGCCCTCTGCCTCGCCCGTGCCCATCATCGCCTTGCCCATTTCGGACATCACGGTGCGGACGTCGGCGAAATCGAGGTTGATGAGGCCGGGCAGCATCATCAGGTCGGTGATGCCGCGAACGCCCTGGTTCAGCACCTGGTCGGCCATGGCGAAGGCCTGCTTGAACGTCGTCTGCTGGTTGGCGATCAGGAACAGGTTCTGGTTCGGGATCACGATCAGCGTATCGACATGGCGCTGAAGCTCGGCGATGCCTTCCTCGGCAGACCGCATCCGCTTCAGGCCTTCAAAGGCGAAGGGCTTGGTGACGACGCCCACCGTCAGCACGCCGCGTTCGCGCGCGGCGCGGGCCACCACCGGGGCCGCGCCCGTGCCGGTGCCGCCGCCCATGCCCGCGGTGATGAAGCACATGTGCGCGCCATCCAGCACCTGATCGATCTCGCCCAGCGCTTCCTCGGCTGCCGCCGCGCCGATTTCCGGCCGCGCACCCGCACCCAGCCCCTGCGTGATCTTCAGGCCCAGCTGGATGCGCGTCTGCGCCGGGCTCAGCGCCAGAGCCTGCGCATCGGTGTTGGCCACCACGAAGTCCACGCCGTGCAGGCCATCGGTGATCATGTTGGCGACGGCGTTTCCGCCGGCGCCGCCGACACCGATCACGCTGATGCGGGGCTTGAGTTCCACAAGGCTGGGTTTCACGAAATCGAACGACATGGGTGGGCTCCTCGTCAAAGGCTGGGTCTGGATCAGATCTGGCGTTTCAGGTGGTCGAACAGGCGGAAGAAACCGGATTTCGGCGCATCGCGGGCAGGCGCGCCCCGGCTGCGCGGCACAGCCATGCGGGCGAGATCGAGCCGCGGCTGGCTGCCGTGCAGGATGAGGCCGGCGAGCGTCGCGAAGGCGGCTGTCGACTGCGCCTCGGGCAGGCCGATCAGGCCGCGCGGGCGGCCGATGCGGACATTGCGCGACAACACGCCCTGCGCGAAGTCCGCGATGCCGCGCAGCTCGGCGCCGCCGCCTGTCAGCACCACCTGTCGCCCGGCCGGGCCGGTGAATCCGATATCCTTCAGCGCCTGCTCCACCTCTCCGAAGATCAGGTCCAGCCGGGCGCGGATCACGGCGTTCAGTTCCGACCGGGGCACGCGCCGGGCTTCCTGCCCGTCTTCCGGGTCAAGCGGCGGCACCTCGATCATGTCGTGGTTGTCGCGCGGGGAGGTGGTGGCCGCGCCCGACAGCGTTTTCAGCCGTTCGGCGGCCGCGCGACGGGTGCCGAAGCTGGCAGCGATGTCGGCGGTGATGTCGCCAGCGCCCATCGGCAGGGAGACAAGGCCCGCCAGCATGCCGCCGCCATGGACGGCGACGGTGGTGACGCCCGCGCCGATCTCGATCACGGCGACGCCAAGTTCCCGCTCCTCGTCGTTGAGGACGGAGGCCGAGGCCGCGACGCCGGAGGCGACGATCGCCTCCACGCCCAGGTGGGCGTTGCGGACGGCGAGATCGAGGTTGCGGCAAGGCGGCGTCGCCGCTGTCAGCACATGGATGTCCACCGCCAGCCGGTTCGCATGGAAGCCGCGCGGGTTGGTCACGCCGTCCAGCCCGTCCACCGTGTAGAGCGTGGGCTCTGCATGGAGGGTGGTGCGGCCGGCCTTGCTGATCGTCTCGTCGATACGGGCACGGCCCTGCGCCAGCAACGAGCCCATATCCTCTTCCGAGATGCGGTGACCGGCGATGTCGATCTCCACCGAGGTGACGTCGCTGTCCAGCCCGCCGGCGGACAGGTTCACGATCACGCTCTCGATCTCGACCCCGGCGGCCTTTTCCGCCTGCATCATGGCGGCGCGGATGGCCGTTTCGGTTTTCGCCATATCGGCCACCAGGCCGCGTTTCAGCCCGTTGGAGGCGCGGACGCCGGCGCCGATCACGCGCGGCTGATCCTGCCCGTCTGCCATGGCGACGAGCGCCGCGACCTTGGACGAGCCGACATCGATCGCCGCGATCACGCGCTCTGCGCGGGGCTTCAGCAGCTGGGTCGGGTTCAGAACCGCGACGGCCATCAGATCACGACCTCCTGTAGACTGGGCTGGGCGGCGCGCGCGGTCTGCATCGGCTGCGCGGCCTGCGGCTGGATTGTGGCGGGGGGCTGGATGGCAGCCGGGGCCCCGGGGGCGATGGCGGGCGGCGGCGTCGGGCGGGGCTTCACCGTCTGCCCCGGATCGGTTTCCACGCGCACCACCATCTTGTCGGGGATGCGGAAATCGAAGCGGATGAAGCCCCGGCCCAGCAGCGGGCTTTGCGTATTGAGGTCCGCGAAGCGCAGCCAGGAGGCGGCTGCCGCCGGGCCTTCGGGCAGGGAAACCGTTTCCCCCGATTTCATCCGCACGTCCCAGCGGCGGTCGCCCACCCACAGGGCGGCCCGCACATCGTCCGCGAGATCGGGGCGGCTGGCGATGATCTTCAGGATGGCGGGCGCCTGAAGCCGGGCCTCTTCGCCGACCAGCAGCGGCAGCCCGGCAAATGGCGCGAGATCGGAGGCCGGCAGCACCTGCCCGTCCGCGTCGATCAGGCGGATGCGGCCCTGCCATTGCCACAGCGCAGCCGGCTTCCGCTCGATCACGGTGATGTGCAGCCGATCCGGCCAGCGGCGCTGGATCTCGGCATCCTTCACCCATGGAAGGGCGACAAGCCGGGCGCGCATGTCGGCGAGGTCCGCCAGCAGCATCGAATCCGATCCGCCCTGCAGCAGTTCGCGATAGATGGAGAGGCGCGGCTGGTTCCGCGCGCCTTCGATTTCCACCTGCCGCACCACGAAGCCCGCGCTGGAGGCCGCCGTGGCAACCCCCATCGTCGCGTCGCGCGGCACGCCGGCGGCGACCGCCCACACGATCGCCGCCGCGCCGCCCAGCAGGGCGACGCTGCCCAGGATCAGCCGCCAGGCCGTGCGCGGGGCGACAGGGATCGCGACCGGCTGCGGCGCGGCCTTGCGGGCAGCCTGCTTGCGGGGCGGCTTGCGCGCGCTCATGCCAGCGCGCTTTCGATGAGGCGGCCGACAAGGGCCTCGTAGCTGATGCCGCGCACCTTCGCCTGTTCGGGCACGAGGGAGAGCGGCGTCATCCCCGGCTGGGTGTTCACCTCAAGCAGGTAGAGCCCGCCGGGCCCTTGCGCCGGATCATAGCGGAAATCGGCCCGGGAAACGCCCTTGCAGCCCAGCGCCCGGTGGGCGAGCGCGGCCTGCTCCAGCGCCATTGCGGTGATCATCGGCGGAATGTCGGCCGGGCACACATGCAGGGTGCGGCCGTCGGTGTATTTCGCCTCATAATCATAGAAGCCGGTGGTGGGCTTCAGTTCCGTCACGGCGAGCGGCTCGCCGATGCCGGAGGGCAGATGATCAAGCACGGCGACCGTGAGTTCGAGGCCCGCGATGAAGGGTTCGGCCAGCAGCTCCGGATAATCCTGCCATGGCCCCGGCGCGGTGCGGGCGATGGGCGTGCCATAGTTGGATTCGGCCGTGACGATGGCGACGCCCACGGACGAGCCTTCGTTCACCGGCTTCAGCACATAGGGGCGGGGCAGCGGATCGCGATCGAACAGCGTATCCGACCGCACCACGCGGCCGCCCGGCATCTTCACCCCGGCGGGGACGAGGATCTTCTTCGTCAGTTCCTTGTCGATGGCGATCGCGGAGGTGGTGACGCCGCTGTGCGTATAGCGGATCCCCATCAGGTCCATCGCGCCCTGCACCGTGCCGTCTTCACCGGGCGTGCCGTGCAGCGCGTTGAACACGACATCGGGCTTCGTCGCCAGCAGGCGATCGGGGAAGGTGGCGCCATCGCCAGCGGTTGCGCCAAGATCCAGCTCGGTCACGGCATGGCCCAGCGTGCGCGCAGCCTCGGCAATGCCCTTGCCGGACACGAGCGACACCTCCCGCTCGGCGGACCAGCCGCCCTTGAGAACGGTGACCCTCATCCGGCCACGCCCACCCGCTGGATTTCCCAATCCAGGGTCACGCCGGACTTCGCCTTGACGCGCGCGCGCACCTCCTCGCCCAGCGCCTCGATCTCGGCGCTGGTGGCGGTGCCGGTGTTGATCAGGAAATTGGTGTGCTTGTCGGAAACCTGCGCGCCGCCCAGCTTCAGGCCCCGGCAGCCGGCATCGTCCACAAGCTGCCAGGCCTTGTGGCCGGGCGGGTTCTTGAAGGTGGAGCCGCCGGTTTTCGTGCGGAGCGGCTGGCTGCTTTCGCGCGCCTCGGCAATGCGGTCCATCTCGGCCTGGATGGCGGCCGGATCGCCGTGCACACCCTTCAGCGTTGCCGCAATCACGATGGCACCTTCCGGCAGGTCGGAGTGGCGATAGGTGTAGCCCAGCGCCTGCACCGGCAGCGTCACCCGCTCGCCGGAGCGCAGCAGCACATCGGCAGAAACGAGGATGTCCGCCACTTCGCGGCCATAGGCGCCGCCGTTCATTCGCACGAAGCCGCCAACGGTGCCCGGAATGCCGCGCAGGAATTCCAGCCCCGCGATGCCGGCGTCGCGGGCGGCGGAGGAAACGGCGATGCCCGATGCGCCGCCGCCCGCCGTCAGCATGGTTTCGCCGGCGCGCTCCACCGCGCCGAATGCCTTGCCCAGCCGCACCACCACGCCGGGCACGCCGCCGTCGCGCACGATCAGGTTGGAGCCAAGGCCCAGCGCCATCACCGGCATCGCCGGATCCAGATCGCGGAGGAAGGCGGCCAGATCATCGGCATGCTTCGGCTCGAACAGCCATTGCGCCGCGCCGCCGGATTTGAACCACACGAGCGGCGCCAGCGGCGCATGGGCCGTGAGCTTGCCGCGCGGGGTGGGGACGGCGGCGGGTCGGGTTTCCAGCGCCATCATCCGGCCTTCACCGCTTCCAGCGCGCCCTGCAGATTGGCCGCCCATTTCGTGATGTCGCCCGCGCCCAGGCAGATCACCATGTCGCCAGCGCCCAGCAGCGGGGCGATGGTGGAGGCCAGGTCGGCCTCGCCGGACACCGTCAGCACCTGCCGGTGGCCGGAGCGGCGGATGGCGTCTGCCAGCGCCTCGTGGGAGATCCCCTCCAGCGGCGGTTCGCCCGCGGCATAGACGGGGGCGACGACGACGGTGTCGGCATCGTTGAAGGCCGTGCGCCAATCCTCGAACAGGTCGCGCAGGCGGGTGTAGCGATGCGGCTGAACCACGGCGACGACACGGGCGCGCGCGCCTTCGCGGGCGGCGGCCAGAACCGCCTTCACTTCCACCGGGTGGTGGCCGTAATCGTCGATGATCGTCACCACGCCGTCGCCAAGGGGCACCTCGCCCACCTTGGTGAAGCGGCGCTTCACGCCGCCGAACTTGGCGAAGCCGGCGCGGATCTGATCCTCGCCGATGCCCAGCTGGTCGGCGACGCCGATGGCGCCCAAAGCGTTCAGCACATTGTGCCGGCCCGGCATGGGCAGCTCCAGCCCCTCGATCCGCCGTTCCGGCCCGCCGGGCGCGCGCAGCGTGACATCGAAGCGGTTGCCGCCGGGCACCGGCTGCACATTGTCGCCCCGGATATCGGCCTGGCCCGCGAAGCCGTAGGTGATGATCCGGCGATCGGAAACGGAGGGGATCATCGCCTGCACTTCCGGGTGATCGAGGCACAGCACCGCCGCGCCATAGAAGGGCACCTTCTGAATGAAGGTGCGGAAGGCGGCCTTGGCGGTTTCGAAGTCGCCGTAATGATCCAGATGTTCGGGATCGATGTTCGTCACGATGGCGAGCGTGGGCGGCAGGCGCAGGAAGCTGCCGTCGGATTCGTCGGCCTCCACCACCATCCATTCGCCGTCGCCCAGCCGCGCGTTGGACCCATAGCTGTTGATGATGCCGCCGTTGATGACCGTCGGGTCCAGACCGCCGGCATCGAGCAGGGCTGCGACCATGGAGGTCGTCGTCGTCTTGCCGTGCGTGCCCGCCACGCAGACAGTGGATTTCAGCCGCATCAGTTCGGCCAGCATTTCCGCCCGGCGCACCACCGGCACGCGCCGTTCCAGCGCCAGATCGACTTCGGGGTTGCCCCGCTTGATCGCGGTGGAGACGACCACGACGGCGGCGTCGCCCAGGTTTTCGGCCTTGTGGCCGATGTGGACTGTGATGCCCTTCTTGCGGAGGCCCTGCACCACATAGCCTTCCGCGATGTCGGAGCCCTGCACGGCGAAGCCGAGGTTCGCCATCACCTCTGCGATGCCGGACATGCCGATGCCGCCGATGCCGATGAAATGGATGGGGCCGACGGCCTTGTTGAACACGCTCATGCCGCCTTCCTGTCCAGCGCGCGCACTTCATGTTCCACAAGGTCGGCCAGCCGCCCGGCTGCGTCCGGGATGCCCAGCGACCGGGCCGCGGCGGCGGCGGCCGAAAGGGCTTCGGGGCTGTCCATGAAGCCGGCGACATGGCCCGTGATCATCGCGGCCGTCGCCTGCGCTTCGGGGATCAGGAAGCCCGCGCCCGCCTTCACGAAGCCGGCGGCGTTCGCCGTCTGGTGATCATCTGTCGCGGCGGCGAAGGGGATAAGGATGGCGGGGCGGCCCATCGCCATCAGTTCCGCCATGGTGGAAGCGCCCGACCGGCTGATGACGAGATGGCTGGCGGCCAGCCGTTCGGGCAGGTCGGCCATGTAGGTCTGGCAATCCGCCTCCACGCCCGCCGCCCGATAGGCTTCCGCCACGGCGGACAGATCCTCGGCCCGGCACTGCTGGGTGACGTGCAGATGCCGCCGATGCCCTTCGGGCAAGGCCGCTATCGCCTGCGGCACCAGCCGGGCGAGGATGCGCGCGCCCTGGCTGCCGCCCACCACCAGCAGGCGGAAGGGCTGGTTCGCCGCGGGCGCATGAAACTGGCCGCCCCGCGCATCGAGGATGGCGGTGCGCACCGGATTGCCGGTGTGCCGTGCCTTGGCCTCTTCCGTCAGGAAGGCGGTTTCGGCGTAGGTGAGGGCGATGGCCGACACCCGACCCTGCAGCTTGCGGTTCACCCGGCCCAGCACGGCATTCTGTTCGTGCAGCACGCAGGGCAGTTTCAGCGCCACGCCGGCCAGCAGCCCCGGCAGCGACGGATAGCCGCCGAAGCCGACAACGGCGTCCGCGCCGGCATCGGCTGCGATGCGGCGGCCTTCGGCCCGGCCCTTCCAGATGCTGACAAAGGCCTTTGCCCAGGCAAAGGGGTTCAGCCCCGAAGCCGTCGCGCTGGCAAGCACATGGCGGTCCACCGTTTCGAACAGGCCGGGGAAGCGCAGGCCGCGCGCGTCGGTGAGCAGCGTGACCTTGTGGCCGCGCCGCTGAAGCTCTTCCGACAGGGCATGGGCGGGGATCATGTGCCCACCCGTGCCGCCGGCCGCGATGATCACGGACAGGCTCATGCGTGGGCCGCGCCCGGCTGGAGATAGGGGCTGGCCTTCAGGTGCCGGTTGCGCCGCGTGAGCGCCAGCAGAAGCCCCATCGCGATGGCTGTCGCGAGGAAGCTGGAACCGCCATGGCTGACGAGCGGCAGGGTCATGCCCTTGGATGGAGCGAGCGCCAGATTGACCGACATGTTGATGAGCGCCTGACCCCCGAACTGCGCGACGAGGCCCGTCGCTGCGATCAGCGTGAAGGGGTCGTCTTCGTCCAGAAGTTGTAGCAGCACCCGAAGGACGATCGCAAGATATAGTAGAGCGAGCGCGAAACAGGCGATCGCCCCGAACTCTTCCCCGATCACCGAGAAGATATAGTCCGTATGTGCTTCGGGCAGATGGAATTTCGCCGTTCCTTCGCCCGGCCCGGCGCCATAAAGGCCGCCCGAGCGGAAGCAATCCAGCGCCCGGTCCACCTGATAGGTATCCCCCTCGCCGTGCAGATAGCCGTCGATCCGGTTCCGGATATGCGGCTCGAACTGGTAGGCGACGACAAGGCCGCCCAGCGCCGCGAGAATGGCGAGCCCCAGCAGCAGCAGCGGCATGCCAGCCAGCACCGCCTGCACCAGCCACACCGCGATCACCAGCGCGGCCTGGCCGAAATCGGGCTGGATCACCAGCAGGCCGACGATCGCGGCCAGCACCAGCCCCCCCGCCGGGATCACGGGCAGCGACCGGTCCTCGAACTTCAGCGCGAACAGCCAGGCCGTCGACACCACGAAGAAGGGCTTCAGGAATTCGATGGGCTGCATCTGGAAGCCGGGCAGCTGGATCCAGCGCACCGCGCCATTCTTTTCCGCCCCGATCAGCGGCACCAGCATCAGCAGCAGGAAGAAGATCGCGAAGCCGCCCAGGGCGAAGCGGCGCGCGCTGTCCTTGGTGAGCATGGAGACGGCCAGCATCAGCGGCACGCCCGCCGCCACCCACATCAGCTGCCGCCACAGGAAATGCAGCGGCGGCACAACGATGGCGCCACCCGAAAGCCTGAGCGCCCCCGCCGGAGACGCGGCCGCCACCCCGATCAACCCGACACCGATCAGCACCAGCAGCATGAACAGCAGCGGCCGGTCGATCGTCCAGAACCAGCGGGCCAGCGGGCTCTTGTCTGCGCGGCCGAAGGAGATGGGAACGCCGGCGATCTTCACGCGGAAAGGCCTTTCACGAGATCCCGGAAGGCCGCGCCCCGGGCTTCATAGTCGCTGAACTGGTCGAACGAGGCGCAGGCCGGCGACAGCAGGACCGTATCGCCCGGCGCGGCGGCCGCCTGCGCGGCCTCCACGGCGACCTTCAGGGTTCCGGCATTCGTCACCGGCAGCAGCGGCTTCAGGATGGATGCGAACAGGGGCGCGGCCTCGCCGATGACATAGGCGGCCTTCACATGGGCGAGGTGCGGCAGGCAGGCATCGAGCTCGGCAGTCTTTGCCTGCCCGCCCAGGATCCAGTGCAGGTGATCGAATGCCTGCAGGGCGGGGGCGACGCTGGTGGGGTTCGTCGCCTTGCTGTCGTTCACATAGCGCACGCCGCCGACGAAACCGACGATCTCCATCCGGTGCGGCAGGCCGGGGAAGCTGCGAAGCCCCGCCTCGATCTGCGCGTCGGAAAGGCCGAGGCAGCGCACGGCGGCCACCGCGCAGGCGACATTCTGGGCATTGTGCGGCCCCTGCAGTGCGGGCCAGTTCGCCTGCGCTGCCGGATCGACGTCGGTGGCATGCACTTCGGTCAGAGCGACGCCGGCCGGCAGGCCTGCGGCTGCGGCGCGGGTATAGTCGTCGTCGGTCGCGATCACGGCGGTGCTGCCGGGACGCTGCATCGTGAACAGCCGCGCCTTCGAGGCCGCGTAGCCCGCCATGCCGTCGTAGCGATCGAGATGATCGGGCGTCAGGTTGGTGTAGACCACGACATCGCA
The DNA here is from genome assembly GCF_041909755.1 of Sandaracinobacter sp. Taxonomy (NCBI): domain Bacteria; kingdom Pseudomonadati; phylum Pseudomonadota; class Alphaproteobacteria; order Sphingomonadales; family Sphingosinicellaceae; genus Sandaracinobacter; species Sandaracinobacter sp. The sequence goes on along the minus strand of NZ_JAYRCW010000017.1, from coordinate 5,035 downwards.
GGCCAGATGCTGCGCCAGATCGATCTGGTAGCTGGACAGCTCCACGACATAGACGCCGCCCGCGGGCAGCGGTTCGGCGTCGAGCACGGGCAGGCCGATGTTGCCGCCCAGCCGCGCCGTCAGGCCGGCCTGTTCCAGCAGATGGTGGATCAGCGCTGTGGTGGTGGACTTGCCGTTGGTGCCCGTGATGCCGACGAGCCGGTGGGCGGGCAGGGTTTCGCGCGCCTGCTGCCACAGTTCCATGTCGCCAAGGATCGGGGTGCCCGCCGCCCGCGCCCGGGCGGCCAGCGGGTGCCGGTTCAGCGGCACGCCGGGCGAGACGATCAGGCCGTCCACGGTTGTCAGGTCGAGCGTTGCGAAATCCTGAAGCGAAAGGCCGGGAAATTCCGCCAGCGCCGTTTCCCGCGCCGCCGGTGCCTCATCCCATGCGACGGCCTGCGCGCCCGAGCGCTGGAGGAAGCGCAGCGCCGACAGCCCCGACCGCGCGAGGCCGTAAACGGCGAGGCGTTTGCCGGACAGGGCGGGCGCCGCCAGCATCTAGCGCAGCTTCAGCGTGGCGAGCCCGGCCATCGCCAGCACGATGGAGATGATCCAGAAGCGGATCACCACCGTCGATTCCGGCCAGCCGAGCTGTTCGAAATGGTGATGGATGGGGGCCATCTTGAACACGCGCTTGCCCGTCATCTTGAAGCTGGCGACCTGCACGATCACCGAAACCGCCTCCAGCACGAACAGGCCGCCCACCACCACCAGCACCAGTTCATGATTGGTGATCACGGCGATGGTGCCGATCGCGCCGCCCAGCGCCAGGCTGCCGGTGTCGCCCATGAAAACGGCGGCCGGGGGCGCGTTGAACCAGAGGAAGGCAAGGCAGGCCCCGACGAGCGCGCCCACGAACACGATGAGCTCGCCCGAGCCGGAGACGAAATGCACCCCCAGATAGTCGGCGAAGACGGCGTTGCCGACGAGATAGGCGATGATGCCGAACGTCATGGCGGCGATGATCACCGGCATGGTGGCGAGCCCGTCCAGACCGTCTGTCAGGTTCACGGCGTTGCCCGCGCCCACGATCACCAGCGCCCCGAAGGCGATGTAGATCCAGCCGAGATCGAGGCCGGTATCCTTCAGGAACGGGAAAAAGAGCGTCGTGCCGCCGAAAAGGGAGACATAATAGGCCGCAGACCCCGCGATCAGGAATTCGGCCAGCAGGCGCACCTTGCCCGACACGCCCGCCGAGCTGCGCTTCGTCACCTTGGCATAATCATCCAGGAAGCCGATCACGCCGAAGCCCAGCGTCACGAACAGCGCCGCCCACACGAAGGGCTTGTCCCATTCCATCCACAGCAGGGTGGAAATGGTCAGGCTGATCAGGATCTTCAGCCCGCCCATGGTGGGCGTGCCCTTTTTCGAGAAGTGCGACTGCGGCCCGTCCTCGCGGATGGGCTGGCCCTTGCCCTGCTTCACCCGGAGCCAGCCGATGAAGCGCGGGCCGATGAGCAGGCCGATCACAAGCGCCGTCATCAGCGCCGCGCCGGAGCGGAAGGTGAGGTAGCGCACGACGTTGAGGACGCCGGGGAAGCCGAGCCATTCGGCCAGGTGGAATATCATTGGGCGGCCTCCTTCAGAGCCGACACGAGCTTGCCGAGACCGACCGAGTTGGACCCTTTGACGAGCAGTGCATCGCCATCACGAAGCGTCGCGCGCGCCCAGGCAAGGGCGGCGGCGGCGTCAGGCAGATGGGAAGCGCCCTCGACCTTCAGCGCGGCCATTTCCGGGCCGACGAGGGCAAGTCCGGCCACCCCGGCCTCGGCGATCGGAGCGGCGAGCGCCGCATGCCGCGCCTCCGTCTCCGCGCCTAGCTCCCGCATCGCGCCCAGCACGGCGAGCCGCCGCTTTGCCGGGCTGTCCCGAAGCACGGCAAGCGCCGCCGCCATGGAGAGCGGGTTGGCGTTGTAGCTTTCGTCGATCAGCAGCGCCTCGCCGCCCGGAACCTTCACGCGGAGTCGCGCGCCACGGCCCGGCAGATCGGTCAATCCGGCCAGCGCGAGACCGGCTTCCGCGAGGTCGCCGCCGGCGGCCTTCACCGCCGCCAGCACCGCCAGCGCGTTGGTGACCCAGTGGCGCCCGGCCATGCCGATGGTGCAACGGATTTCTTCGCCCATCACGTCTGCGACAAGGGCCGTGGAAGTCGGGCCGACATCCGCCTGGAGGACGCGGACATCGGCCCCTTTCTTCCACCCGAAACTGATGCTGTGCGCGGCATGGCGGGCCGCCGCCGCAGCCAGAAGCGCTGCATGATCATTGTCGGCCGGCCAGATTGCCGTGCCGCCGGGCTGAAGCCCCTCAAAGATTTCGGCCTTCGCGCCCGCGATCTCGGCCTCTCCGCCGGGAAAATGCGCGATGTGGGCGGGCGCGACCCAGGTGATGAGCGCGACATGCGGCCGGACGAGCCGGGTGAGCGCCGACAGTTCGCCCACATGGTTCATGCCCATCTCGAACACGCCGAAGCGGCTGTCCGCGGGCATCCGGGCGAGGCTGAGGGGCACGCCCGTATGGTTGTTGTAGCTTTTCACCGAGGCGTGGGTGGCATCGGGCGCGATCCGGTCGAACGCCAGACGCAGCGCTTCCTTCGTGCCTGTCTTGCCGACGCTGCCGGTGACGCCGACGATCGTGGCCCCCGTGCGCGCCCGGGCAGCCCGGCCCAGCGCTTCCAGTGCGGCGAAACTGTCCGCCACCTGCACATGGGGGTGGGGAACGGGGCGCTCGACGAGGAAGCCCGCTGCGCCGCGTCCGGCCGCCATCGCGACATAGTCATGCCCGTCGGCCTGTTCGCCGCGCATCGCCACGAACAGTTCGCCGCCGATCACTTCGCGGCTGTCGAACGTCACGCCGTCCGCCACGAACGGGGTGGAGAGGCGGCCGCCCGGGGCGGGCGCGATATCGGCGCCCGTCCCCAGCGGGGTCATTGCGGCGGGCCTTCGTTCGCCGCAGAGCTCGCGCGCGGCAGCGCAGCGGCTGCTTCGCGCGCCACTTCGGCATCGTCGAACGGCAGCACATCGGTGCCCACGATCTGGCCCTGTTCATGGCCCTTGCCCGCCAGCAGCACCACGTCTCCGTCGCGCGCGGCCTTCAGCGCCGCGCGGATCGCGTCTGCGCGGCCAGGAACCTCTGTCGCGCCCGGGGCGGCGGCCAGGATCGCGGCGCGGATGGCGGCGGCATCCTCTGTGCGGGGATTGTCGTCGGTCACGATGGTGAGGTCGGCGTCGCGCACGGCGATGGCGCCCATTTCGGGGCGCTTGCCCCGGTCCCGGTCGCCGCCGCAGCCGAACAGCAGGATCAGCCGGTTGGCCGTATGCGGGCGCAGCGCCGCGATGGCGGCTTCCAGCGCATCGGGCGTGTGGGCGTAATCGACATAGACGGGCGCACCCGACGGTGTGATGACGGCGCGTTCCAGCCGCCCGCGCACGCCGGAGACCCGGCTGAGCGCCGCCAGCGTCTTCGCCGCATCGCCGCCGGTTGCAATCACCAGCCCGGCGGCCACCAGCGCATTTGCCGCCTGATAGCCGCCGATCAGCGGCAGCTTGATGACGTGCGCCGTGCCGCCGGCCCCCACCGTCAGCGTCTGGCCGAGCAGCGTCGGCACCCGCTTCACCAGCTTCAGCGCCTCGCCGTCAGGGCCCACCGTCAGCAGCTTCAGGCCGCGCGCCTTCGCCGCCGCGATCACCCGTTCGTTATAATCGGCGCCGGCCGCTTCCCGGTCCAGCCAGACGACAGCCGTGCCATCGGCGTCCAGCACCTCGGTGAACAGCCGCAGCTTGGCCTCGAAATAGGCCTCCATCGTCTCGTGATAGTCCAGATGGTCGCGCGTCAGGTTGGTGAAGGCGGCGGCCTTCACCGGCAGCCCCTCGGTTCGGTACTGGGCGAGCCCGTGGGACGACGCCTCGAACGCCAGATGGCTGATGCCCTCCAGCGCGAGGCCATGCACGTTGGAAAGGAATGTGACGATATCCGGCGTCGTCAGCCCGCCGGAACCCGCCTTGTCCTGCCCGGCGGAGGTGATCACCCCCAGCGTCCCGATGGAGGCGGCGCGTTCGCCCGCCAGATGCCACAGCTGGCGGGAGAGTTCCGCCGTGCTGGTCTTTCCGTTGGTGCCGGTGACCGCGGCGGTGACGGCCGGGAATGGCGCGTAGAAGCCGGCGGCCAGCTCCGCGAACAGGCGGCGGGGCTCCTCGGCGGCGATGTGCAGTGCGCCATCCACCTGCGCTTCTGGCCGGGCGATCACCGCGAGGGCGCCGGCCTTCACGGCGTCTGAGATCACGCTTTCGCCATCGAAGCGGGCACCCCGGAAGGCGCCGAACACGGCGCCGGGCGCCACCTTGCGGTGATCGATGGCGAAGCCGGTGATCCGGGCGCGGACGGAGGCCAGCGGATCGGTCATTGCGGCGGCGTCTCCAGCGGCGGCAGCCCGGCGGCGGCGCGGCGCATGGCGTTCGGGTCGCGCTTCACGTCGCGCGGCTTGTAGAGCCCCTCGAACATGGACAGGTCCGGCTCCGACGCGCCGCTGGTATCCGGCGCGACGCCCAGCACCGGCGCGATGCGGTTCACCACACGCTTGAAAACCGGGCCGGCCACGGAACCCGCCATGCGCGAGCCGACCGTGGGATCGTCCACCATGGCGATCACCACATAGCGCGGATTGTCCATCGGGAAGGCACCCGCGAAGGTGGTGATGTTGCGCCGCTTGTCATAGCCGCGGCCATGTTCCAGCACCTTTTCGGCGGTGCCCGTCTTGCCGCCCACGCGATAGCCTTCCGCATCCGCCTGCCGGCCGGTGCCGTCGAGCACAGCAAGGCGCAGCATGCCGTTCAGGTAGCGGGAGGTGCGTTCCTGGAACACGCGGCGGCCGGGGCGCTCCGCGCCCTCCGGCACCTTCAGGAAGGTGGCGGGGCGATAGACGCCGCCGTTCACCAGCGTCGAATAGGCGGTGGCGAGGTGCAGCGGCGTCACCGCGATGCCATGCCCGAAGCCCACCGTC
>NZ_JAYRCW010000016.1:0-33533 GCF_041909755.1 Sandaracinobacter sp. | reverse complement strand
CACCTCGCCCATCCGCCCCGTCATCAGCAGGAAGCGGCCCCGGAAATCATCCTTCAGCGCCCCATCGGCTGCCTGAAGGGCGTCGAGTTCGGCGCGTTCCCGCTGAAGCCAGTGCCCATAGAGCGGCAACATGCGCGCGCGCGCCGCCAGCGCCATCGGCTCCTGCGGATCGAGCGCGAGCGCGCGGGCGGCGGCTGCCTCCGCCTGCCGTTCGACTTCGGGCTGCCTGTCGTGCGGGTGGCGGGTGAGCGTATGGACATAGCCGAGCGCAAGCGCGCCCCAGGCTTCTGCGGACCGGGGCGACAGCACCACCGCCTCGCGCAGCATCGCGATGCCCTGATCCTGCCGTTCCGGTGTATGTTCCTGTATGGCGCGGCGGCCATTCTCGATCAGCTCTGCTGCCGCCATGTCCCCCGGCTCGGCTCGGGCCGCTTCCTCCCGGCTCCGCCAGACCAGACCGGCCGCGATCAGAAGGGTCGCGATCGTCGCGACGATCAGCAGCGGCCAGAGGAGGGCTTTTCGCGGCGGCGCCGGTGCTGCCTCCACCTGCCCCGCACCCGAAGGCCGGACGGCGCCGCTTTCGCGCAGCCGGTAGCCGACCTTGGTAATGGTCTCGATCTCGAACGCGCCGCTGGCGGCGGCAAGCTTGCGCAACCGGCCGATCACGCGGTTGATGGCATCGTCGCCAACGATCAAGCCGTCCCAGCAGCGATCGATAAGCGCCTCTCGCGACACGGTGTGGCCGCCCGCGGCGGCGAGCGCCGTCAGCACCATCATCACGCGCGGCTCGAGCAGTTCGCGCCCGGACGGGGCGAAGATCTCCCGCGTGCTGGGGGAAACGCGCAAGTTGCCCAGTTCAAAGTCCGGTTCGCTCGCGAGATCCACGCCCCTGCCCTTCCTCCCAGCATCGGCCCTCTGGCCGGACAGAGGATAGAGGAGAGGCGTGCCCGCAGCCAAGGCCCCGTTCGCCACCGCGGGCGGCCGGCTCAGCGAGACGCCATCTGCACGTTCCGGGCCTCCACGCGGGCGAGGCGCAGAGCATCGGCCACCTGCGGCAGCGAATCCGCCTCCGCCCGGTTGACGATGCGGGCTTCGCAAGCCCGTGCGTCGCTGCGCGGGCGGACATCCCGGCAGATCGTGGCCGCCGCGCGCTGCACCGCCGCCATCAGCCGCGCGCGCCCTTCCGGCGCCTTCAGCTCCTGATAGCTGATGCGGGCCAGATAATCGCCATTGCCAAGGCGGATGGGTTGTTGCGCCAGCGCCGGGCTTCCCAGCAGCGCCGCGATGAGGATCAGGTTGCGCATGTCACTCTCCCTTGCGGCCGGCATCGGGCCGGCTGAGGGAAAGCTCCCATGGAAGAAGGGGTTGGCGACATGGCGCCCGGCTGATGATGCGGTGACCGGCGCTGATGAAATGCCGATGAAGTGCCGATCACCAGCCCCGTCGGGCGGGTCAGGCGGGCCAGTCGGGCAGGAAGCGGGCGGCGAGATCCCGGGCGATGCGGGCCGGGCGGCGGGTCGCCACGTCGATGCAGCACCAGCTGGACCTGACTTCGGCCAGGATCGTGTCTCCGCGCTGGATCATCGTGGTGAAAAAGGCGCGGCTCCCCTGAACGCCGGTCGCCACCACATCGGCGAGCACCGCGTCATCCAGGAAGGCCGGGGCGCGATAGGTGATTTCATGCTTCAGCGCGACCCACAGATGCTTGGCGACGGCCTCGGCCGGCGCGACGGTCTGCCAATAGCTGATCACCGCATCCTGAACCCATTTCAGATACACGGCGTTGTTCACATGGCCCATGAAATCAATGTCCTCCGGAATGATCCGGATGGCATGATGATGGATGGGGTGGGCGCAGGCGGTCATGTTTCGGCAAGGTAACGCATTTGCGCTGCGCTGCACAAGACAGGATCAGGGTTTCCATCCCGTCTGCCGACCGATTTCGGCCCAGGCCAGCTGGCCCAGCCGCGCCGTGACCGGGCCGGGGCGACCGGTGCCGACCGCCCCGCCATCCAGCCGGACGATCGGCAGGATCGGCGCCGTGGTGGACGTGAGGAACAGTTCAGGCGCCGCCCGCGCCTCCTCGATGGTGAAGGGGCGCTCCTCCACCTTCATCTGCGCCTCCCGCGCGAGATCGAGAAGCGTGTCGCGCGCGATGCCGGGCAGAATCCGGGCTGACAGCGGGTGGGTGACGATCACGCCATCGGCCGTCACCATGTAGATGTTGGTGGAACCACCTTCGGTGACCGTACCGTCCTTCACAAACAGGGCCTCGAACGCGCCCGCCGCGCGGGCCTCCTGTTTGGCGAGGACGGCGGGCAGCAGGCCCGTGGTCTTCAGGTCGCAGCGGGCCCAGCGCTGATCTGGAACGCTGATCGCCGGAACGCCCGTTTCCAGCTGGGGCAGCCGCTGCCGGAAATCGAACCGCCGCATGGTCAGCACAAGCGTGGCCGGCGTGTCCGATGGAAAGGGATGGTCCCTGCGCCCGGCGCCCCGGCTGACCTGGATATAGAGGAGGCCATCTGCATAGCGGCTGAGGCCCACGAGGCGGCGGGCGATGTGCGCCAGTGCCGCATCCGACGGAAGCCCCTCGATGAACAGGGCAGACAGGCCGCGCCGCAGCCGCCACAGGTGCTTCTCCCAGTCGAGGAATCGGCCGTTCAGGACAGCGACGACTTCATAGAGGCTGTCGGCGAACTGGAAGCCCCGGTCCTCGACCGAGACGCCGGCTTCGGCGATGGGGCCATATCGGCCGTTCACATAGGCGACTGCGGGCATGGGCCCCGCTTACGCGGGCCGCTTGGCAGGCGCAATCATTCGCGCCATGGAAAGACATGGCCGCCCCACAGATCATCTGGTTCCGGCAGGATCTTCGCCTGCGCGATCAGGCTGCCCTGCGCGCAGCCGCAGCCGCCGGTCCGGTCATTCCCGTTTTCGTCCTGGATGAAAGCCGCATCATCCGGCAACCCGGCGGCGCGTCCCGCTGGTGGCTGCACCACAGTCTCGCGGCGCTGGATGAAAGCCTGCGCGCGCTGGGCGGCCGCCTGCTGCTGCTGCGCGGCCCCGCCGGGGACGCGATTGCAAGGCTGGCGGCGGAAACGGGCGCAGCGGCGGTGCATGCCATCCGCCAAAGCGAACCCTGGTGGCCGATCATCGAGGCGGCCATCCCCCGCCTGCACCTGCACGAGGGCAACAGCCTGGTGCCGACAGGCCTGTTGCGGACGAAAGACGGCGGCCGGTTCCGGGTGTTCACGCCCTTCTGGCGCGCCTTGCAGGGCCATGGCGATCCGCCACTGCCCTGCCCTGCCCCCGCGCGGCTGGATTTCGCGCCCATGCCGGCAGGTGAAGCGCTTGCCTCGTGGAATCTGCTGCCGACCGCGCCGGACTGGGCACTGGGATTCGATATGTGGCAACCGGGCGAGACCGGGGCGCAGGCCGGAATGGCGGATTTCCTGCCAAGGCTTCCCCGCTATCGGGACAGGCGGGATTTCCCTTCGGAAGAGGCGACATCCCGGCTTTCGCCGCACCTGCATTTCGGGGAGATCTCGGCCGCAGATGCCTGGCATTCGGCCATCGGGAACGACGGCGCCGAGCCTTGGCTGAGGCAACTGGCCTGGCGGGATTTCGCGCTGGAGAACCTCGAGCAGTTCCCGAAATCCGCATCCCGCCCCCACCGGGCAGAATTCGACCGCATGGCATGGACGGACGTGACCGGCGGCGAGGGTCGCGCGCTGCTGAAGGCCTGGCAGCGGGGGCGGACGGGTTACCCGCTGGTCGATGCCGGCATGCGGCAATTGTGGGCCACGGGTTGGATGCACAATCGCGTGCGAATGGTGGCGGCGAGCGTGCTGACCAAGCATCTGATGATCGACTGGCGCGAAGGCGAGCGCTGGTTCTGGGACACGCTGGTGGATGCCGACCTCGCCAACAATGCGATGGGCTGGCAGTGGGTGATGGGGTCGGGCGTCGATTCCGCGCCCTATTACCGGATCTTCGCGCCCATCGGCCAATCGGGAAAGTTCGATGCCGGCGCCTATATCCGCCAGTGGGTGCCGGAACTCGCCGGGTTGCACGGGGATGCCGTGCATGGCCCCTTCGAGAATGGCTTCAATGGCTATCCGCCGCCGGTCGTGGATCATGGCTGGGCCCGGAACCGGGCGCTTGCGGCCTATGAAGCGCTGAAGGATCGCGCCTAGAAGGCGTTTTTCGGGAAGATCACCGCAAACGCCGTCCGCACCAGGATGTAGAGGTCGAACGTCACCGACCAGTTCTCGATGTAATAGAGATCATGCTCGAGGCGCTTGACCAGCTTTTCCTCGGTATCCGTTTCGCCGCGCCAGCCGCAGGCCTGCGCCCAGCCGGTGATGCCCGGTTTCACCTTGTGGCGGGCCGCATAGGTCTGCACCACCTCGTGGAAGGGGCGGCCGGCGGCCCGGGTGGAGGGCGCATGCGGGCGCGGCCCGACAAGCGACATGTCGCCCTTCAGCACGTTGAACAGCTGCGGCAGTTCGTCGATCGAGGTGGCGCGGATGAACCGGCCGACGCGGGTGACGCGTTTGTCGTCGCGTGTGGCCTGCCGGATGCCGTCCGTCTGGCATTCGTCGTGCGTCATCGACCGGAACTTCAGCACGTCGAACCGCTGGTTGTTGAAGCCTTCGCGCGGCTGCCGGAAAAAGATCGGGCCGGGGCTGTCCAGCTTCACAGCCAGCGCCGCCAGCAGCATGATCGGCCACACGAACAGCAGGATGCCGATCGTCAGCACCAGATCCTCTGCCCGCTTCACGATCGCGTCGGTGCCCGAAATCGGCCGTTCGAACAGGGTGATCACCGGCATGTCACCCAGCAGCACGAGCGGCCGGTGCGCGAAGGCAAAGTTCGCCAGATCGGGGGCAAGGCGGATCCGGACCGGCGTGAGCGCCAGTTTCTGCACGACCTGCTGAATGCGCGTCTCGGCGGACCAGGGCAGTGCCACGATCACCTGGTCGATCAGATCGTCGCGGATCATGGCGACGAGATCGTCCGTCGTGCCGAAGACGGGCAGGTCATCCACCAGGATCGGCACGCGGCCGTCCCGCCGGTCGTCGAAGAAGCCGACAAGGCTGATGGTGAGCTTGGAGTTGCCACGGATATACTGGGCGAGCTTCTGGCCCTGCGCCGACGCCCCGTAGATGGCGACCCGGCTGTTGAACACGCCCTGCCCCTTCAGGCGGCGGATCCACAACGTCATCGCGGCGCGGGTGCCGGCCAGCATCACGGCGGCTGTGACGAACCAGGTGATGGCCCATCCGCGCGAGAACTCCTCCGATACCTTCAGCAGGAAGCCGATGGTGACGAGGAACAGCCCGGTCACCATCCAGGAGCCCAGCACCCGTTCCCACGACTTGCGCATGGAGAAGTGGCAATCGACATCGTAGCTGCCCATGATTTCGGCGACGAGCGCGAAGATGAGGGCGCCGGCCAGCATCGTGCGGCCATAGACAGGCGCGTCGCCGGAGAAGATCCGTTCCGACCACAGCGTCAGCGCAAGGATGCCGGCACCGATCACGGTGAGGAATTCCAGCACGCGAACGGCGAAGATGACAAGGTCGATCGGCACGGAAGCCCGCTGGCCGGCCGTCGCCGCCAGGGCTTTCATCCGATCGGCGCCGGGATGCCCGATCTCGTTCATGCCGCCGCCCGCCGGGCTGCGACCTTCGCCAGTTCACCATTCTTGCCCCCTTGCGGAACGGACTTTCGCGGGGCATGGCTTGTGCCGGTCGGGAACGGAGTTCGAGTGCCGACCCGTTGTACCAGGGGGAGGTTCGCGGAATGGAAACGGTGTACGACTGGGTGACGGTGGCGATCTTTGCCGGCCTGATCGTTCTGTTCCTCCAACGATCCGTCGGCCCGGAACGGGATCAGATGTGGCCCTATTTCGCGGCGTCCGTGGGATGCGCGGTGATCAACCAGGTCGGCAACAAGGCAATCGACGACAGCAACACCCTGCTGCACATCGTGGCGGTCACGGGGATCGCGGCCATCCTGGGCTTCATCCAGTATTTCCTGAAGCCGTTCGGCAAATTCGGGGACTGAGCGGCCGGATCGCCGTGCAGCTGGCGACGGCGGCATCAGGCGCTTCCCTTGATCTCTGCGGCAAGCGGCCGGCCGACGAGGGCCGGCAAAGCAACCGGATCGATAGCCAGCAGCATCGCCGCAGCGAAGCGCTGCAGCGCGCCGAACGTCTCTTCCGACGGCTCGCCGACGGTCGACAGGCGCACCAGCACGCCGTCGGCCACATAGCCCCGGAATTCCGACCGGAGCTTCATCGTGCGCTGCTCGGTGCCGTTCACCGGCAGATAGTCGCCGATGCGGGTCCAGTAGAGGATCGGCTCCGTCCGCTCGTTGTTTGAGGCGACGAGTTCGCGGGCGGGCAGCTTGGCCGCAGGCGTGACGGGCACCTTCACCGCCCGCGCCTCGGTGATCTGGAAACCGACGGCGGTGTAACAGGCTTCCGGCCGGTGCAGCTGAAGCTGATCCGACTGGGTGCTGCCATAGGCGATCACCATCATCACCGGCAGGTCGCTGTCAGAGGTATAGAGCCGGCTGACCGTCTGGTCGTAGATGCGCGCGGACAGAGAGCCTTCCTGCGAATCCGGCAGGATGACCGCGTTCGACGGCGTGACCGACCAGCTGCCGATCTTCAGCGGAACGGCCTTTTCCAGCTTCTTGTCGCCCAGCAGGTTCAGCCGGTTGCGCGGCGTCAGCGCGAACGCGCCGCCGGCGGCCGCCAGCAGGGGAAGGCCCAGCAGGAGATCACGCCGCTTCAGCATGGTTCCCCCCCTTTGGCCCGTCCGTCAGGCGGCGGCGGATCGGGCTGAGCAGCTTGTCGATCCCGAAGATCAGCAGCAGCGCCGAAACGAATGTGACGATGCCGGCGAAGTCGTGCAGATAGCCCTGCGCCACCTCGTTCCCGGCATAATAGGTGAGCAGCACCAGGATGATGACGCGAACCACGTTGGCGGCGATCGCGATCGGCAGCAGCAGGAACAGCAACAGCAGCGAATAGCGCCACGAAGCGTTGTGCATGAGATAGATATAGAAAAGCCCGACGGCCGTGAGGCTGATGAGGGAGTTCAGGCCCGCGCAGGCATCCTCCACCAGAAGCTGATACTGGGCGATGTAGATGGTGACGCCGACCTGGGTGATCGGGTAGCCCACCGCCGACAGGAGCCAGGTGGTGATGTCGGACACCAGGATCTTCAGCGGCTGGGTGATCGTGTCCATCATCCAGCCCGGCAGCGGGATCAGGAACAGCATATAGACGAGCGGAAACCACAGCTTCATCAGCACCTTGTGGCCGACGAAGGCATAGGCGACCGCGACAAGCGCGACCAGCAGGGCCGTCACCTCGATCATCAGGAAATTGAAGGCACGGCCGAACACATAGGCCAGCGCCATCGTCACCAGCACAGGCACGGCCAGCCACATGTTGCCGGGCCGCGCTTCCGCCAGGATCGACTCCCAGTTGCGCCAGATCAGCCACACCGCCGTCGCCAGCACCAGCGGGCCATGCACGCCGGATTCCGTCGACCAGCTCTGTGTCGCCATGGCGTAGAGCGTCGGCAGCACGGTCAGCAGCAGGGCGAGGACGAGCAGCGGATAGCGCCTGGCGAACGCCACCGCCTCGCTTTTCTGGATCGGCAATGCTGCCGTCATCGCGCGCCCCTGTCCCGCCGCGTCAGATATATTCGTTCAGCACGGACCCGATCACGTTCGCGCGGGCGGCAGAAAGCTGGGACGACAGCGTCTGCACATCCTTCACGAAGGCATGGTTCCGGCGGGCGACGACAAGCGCATAGCCCAGCACGCCGGCGACGGTGAGCGCGTCGCTGTTCTCGTTCGTGGCAGGCGTGTCGAAGATCGCGACATCGTGCTGGCGCAAGAGGATGTCGACACCGGTGCGGAAACGCGCACCTGACAGAAGTTCCTGCGGGCGGCCGACCGGCGGGCCGGCGGGCACCACAGACAGGTTCGGCAACACATTGGGATAGACCACCCGTTCCGGCCGGTTCACTTCCAGCGAGAGATAGGTGGAGAGCCCGGGGCCGTTCGGATCGATCCCGAACACGGCGTCGATCCGCGGGTTCCTGAGGTTCGCATCGACCAGCAGCGTCTTGATGCCCACCTGGGACAGCGCGACCGCGAGATTGGCGGCGATATAGGATGCACCTGCCCCGTCGGTCGCGCCGCAGACAGCGAAGGCACGACGTCCGGCGCCGACATGCTGGGCGATGATCTGGGTCCGCAAAAGGCGCAGCGCCTCTGCGTCAGGGCTTGTCGGGTCCGACAGCACCACCACTTCATCGGAAACCGCAGCAGACGGCGCGAGCTGCATCGCGAGGCTGCCCTGCAAAGCCTGGCGGGCCAGCACGATGTCCTCTTCGGTCGCCAGCGACAGCGCAACGGCGGCTTCGTCGAACGACAGGCCGGTCCTGGCCTGATGCTCGGAAACGGCGCGCGCTTCGTCGTCGGTGAGCGCGCCTGTCTTCAACAGGGCGTCGGCAAGGCCGGGATCGACCGGCAGGCGGTTCTGGGTGGCGTCGAGTTCGGTCATGTTCAGATCGCCTGCAGGTCGGCGTCGGGCTCTTGCGGAGAGCGGCGGCCGAGGAGTTTGCGGATCGACTGGCGCAGCGGCGACGGAGGGGCGGCGCCCACGATCGCGAGGACAGGCGCCCCGGACGCAAAGGCCAGGTCCTCATGCCCGCGAACACGCCGTGCGATGAATTCCGCGATCAGCGCTGCCACAAGCCCCAGACCGAAGCCCAGGACACCCGACAGCAGGATCACCTGGTTGACCTTCGGCCACGAAGGCGTGCGCGACGCGGTCGGGTCGCCCATCACCGTGATGCCCGGTTCCGACTGTTCCGACGCCAGCTGGAGTTCGCCGGTGCGCTTGTTCGCTTCCTCATACTGGGTGCGCTTCAGATCCACCTCACGCGAGAGGCGGACGAGCTCGTCCAGAACCGGCTTGCGCTGAAGCACGACCTTCGACTGGGTTTCCACTTCCCGCGTCAGCTCCGCGACCGACTGGCGCGCCGCGCCGGTCAGCTGGGACACGCTCTGCTGGGAACGGGCGCGCGCCTGGCTCATCTGGTTCTGCACGGTGTTCCGGCGCGCCAGGATCGCCTTGTAGGTGGGGTGGGCGGTACCGAGGCGTGCGCCCGCCAGCGCCAGTTCGTCCTCGATCTGGGCAAGCTGGACCGACAGCTGATCCGCGACCGGATCATTGGCGAGCCGGGTGGACGAGGTGATGGTGTTGGAGCTTTCCATCGCCTGGGCCTGTTGCAGCGCCTGCTGCAGCGAGGCGAGCTTCGCCGTTTCGCTGTCCATGCCGCCGACGAGGATGATGTTGTTCTTCGACATGAAGTCGGAGAGCGCCGCTTCCGCCGTGGCGAGATCCTTGCGGGCCGCATCCGTCTGTTCCTTGAACCAGGTGCCGGTGCGGCCGGCGGGATCGGTGCGCAGGCGCAGCGATTCCTGGATATAGGCTTCGCGGATCACGCCCACCACCTGTTTCGCCCGGTCCGGATCGTCGGACTGGTAGGTGATTTCGAGGATGTTCGAGCCCCCGACCATCGCGGCGCTGGTGCCGTCGATGATCTGCTGGCCGAGCCAGGCGCGCATGCCGCCGTCTTCCGCCGAACGGCCGGTCGATTCATAGCGGGCGATGAGGCCGGGATCGGTGGTGAGGTTCAGCCGGTCGACGACGGACCCGGCCACCCGCATGTCGCGGATGATCGCGATCTGGGTGCCGAGATAACCGCTGCCGCGGGCGATCAGCACTTCGCCGGTCACGGGGTCCTGCCGCACGTCCATCAGCACCCGGGCAGTCGCCGGATAGCGCTTGGGTAGCAGCATGGCGATCGTGCTCGCCACCACAAGACAGGCCAGCGTGGTGCCGAGGATCAGCTTCCACCGGGCAAGGAGAATTCGCAGGAACTGGACAATGCTCATCGCGCCGGCCTCCTCAGAACATTCGCTCTTTGACGCGGACGACATCGCCCGCCTTGAGCTTTTCGGTTCCGCCAATGCTGGTTTCCTTGGCGTCGCCGCGCTTCAGGCCGAACTTGCCGTCCGAGCCGGTCGGCCCGACGCCCCCGGCCATGGCAAGCAGCTCGTTCATGGTCATGTCCCGCTTCAGCGGGTAGGTGCCCGGGCGGGCGACGGCGCCGGTGAGATAGACGACCTCCGCTTCCGGCACGACGATGACGTCGCCCTTCTGCAGCAGCACGTCGGGCACCTTGCCGAGGGCCAGATCCTCGGTGTTGATCTTCTGCTCCTGTCCGTCGACGCGGCGCAGGGTGACGGTGTCGTTGCCGACTTCCTGCACCCAGCCGGCCCGCAGAAGCACGTCCATCAGCCGGTTCGAGCGATCCAGCGGAACCATGCCCGGCGAGCCCACCTTTCCGATCACCCGGACGTAGCTGGAGGCATGTTCCGTGATCTCGATGTTGACGATCGGATCCTTCAGGAAATTGCCCTGCACCAGCCGGCGGCTGATTTCATCCGCCAGGGTAATCACCGTCTTGCCCTCTGCCTGCACCTTGCCGATCAGCGGCATGACGATGGTGCCATCAGGCTTCACGCGGGTGGATACGTTGAATTCGGACTGGCCATAGACCACCACCGAAACGGCGTCGTTCGGCCCCAGCACATAGGCAGGCGAGATGATCGGCGAAGCAGCCTGCATCGGCGCGGGCGCCGCCGCAGCTTCCTGCGCCTTCAGTGCCACCGGTTGCGCTGCAAGTGCCAGCGTCGTCGCGGCGAGGAAAAGAGCCTTCATACGTTCGCCTCCAGAAATTCGGCCATGGGGCCGCGGCATCCTTGATCGCAGCATCAGAAGCTGCCCCGGATGGAAAAGACCAGGCTGTTGACCTTGTAGCTGTAATCCTCCGGGCTGGACGAGCGGCGTTGATGGTTAAAATCAAGGCCGAGCCGAAGAAGACGGTTAAGCGCGTAGTCGCTTCCGATGAAGAAGCGGTCGTTCGTGTTGCTGTTGGCGATCTCCGTCTCGGGGATTGCCGAGTTTCCGCGGAAGTCCGCGTTCGAATGCGAATAGCCGGCCGCGAACCGCAGCCGGTCGTTGGCGCGATAGGTGGTGCTGAAGTTCACATAGCGCTGGATGGAATAGTTCGCCGACGATCCCTGCCCGCCGTTCACACCCTGCCCCGTGCTGACATTGGCGCCGATACGGGGGCCGGCATAGCCCAGCGCCAGATTCCAGTTCATGCCGGTGAAATCGGTCGAGCCGGGAATGCTGGACGACAGGTTCGTGCGGCCCAGCGAGCCCGAGACATTCATCGTGTTGCCGACGCGATAGCTGGCGAACCCGGCGAACGTCCGGATCTTGTTGCTGTTGGTGACGCCGCCGATGATCTGGTTGGGATAGCTGTTTTCCGCCCAGCTCGCGGAAACACCAACCTGGCCGCGAAGCCCTACGCGATAGCCGATGTTTCCGGACACGATCTCGGACCGGACGTCGGCGAAGCTGCGATCGACGGTGGGATCGTCGGAATAGTTGTTCACGGCGCTGCGGTTATACCCCACAGTGCCCGAAATGCCCGTGATCGTGCTGCAGCCGACGCTTCCGCCAAAGGAGGTGCGCCCCTGCTGGGACGCGACGACTTCCTCGAAGTTGCCGAGTTGCGTGTCGCGCCGGCTCCATGCCGCCTTCAGCTGGGCCGAACAGGCCTGGCCGAGGCCGATGGCCGCGCCGCCCGAAAGACCGTAGCGATTGGAATTCAGCTGGCTGTTGTTCGCATATATCGTGCGGCCAACGGACGCCGTGCCGAAAATCCGGTTGCGGCCGATCGGCCGTTCAAAGGTGAGGCCCACCGTCGGACGGAAGATCCAGTCATCCTTCGACGTGAAGCGCGACGAAAGAGGCTGCCCCTCCCGCAAGCGGGCGACATTGTCGCTGTATTCGGTGGTGAGGCCGGCATATCCGTTCAGGCCCAGGGCGCCCACGATCGCCAGCGGCGCGAAGACATCGGCATCATCGCCGAACACCCGGTTCGGATCATCGATCACCGCGCCTTCGGGCGGCTGGATCCTCTGCACCGGCGGGGCAATTTGCGCCATCAGCGGCGCAGCCGCGATCGCGAGCCCCGCAAGGAACCCCGTGCGACCCACGCGAAGCGACCGATCCCGCCATCTTCCGGCGCTGTTCCCGATCCCGGATGCCATCTTCGCGCTGAACCCCTTCGTCACGCAGCCTCCCTGCATTGTCACGCCCGCTTCTATCCTACGGGCTTTGCGTTAACTTTCTGGCCAGCGCAAGTGACGGTCAGATGACGCGGCACTTGCATTAACCAATCGACAAAGCCAGCCTAACACTTGATGTTCCTTACAGTTGCCGAAACTGCAAATCAAAGGGCCGAGGCCAGGTGAAAGGCGAAAGACTGTTGCATGTTGCCGTTATGGGCTATGGCCCTGCGGCAGTCCGTGGCATCAGCGACAGGTGCCGGGGCGTCGGAAAACCCGGAAGGAGCCGGGCCGGGATCCGTCCACAAGGCGGGTCAGGGCCGGGCCAGAGAACAGGAGCGACGTTGACCGTGGCGGGACGGACAGAAGCGGGGGCGCAACGGCCTGTGCGTTGCGCGGGGGGCTGCCCCCGATGATTTTCAGGCGAGACAGGTTCGGACTGGGCCAGAAAGACGCGCCGCCCGCCCCGGGTGCCAGCGCCGGATTGCCGCGCTTCGCCGTGGACGCAACCGACGACATCGGGGATGCCGCACAGGGCATGCACGCCCGGTCTCCGGCGCGGGCGCGCCTGGCGCTGGCCGATGCGCTGTCCGCATCGCAGCCCGTCACCAGCCGTGAGCGGCTGGCCGGGCGGATCGACACGCTGGCGGCGCTGATCGCGGCGATCGAGCAGCAGCGCGCCCATGTGGTGCTGTATGGCGAGCGCGGGATCGGCAAGACGAGCCTTGTCCATGTGTTCGCGGAAACCGCGCGCGAGGCGCGCTATCTGGTGCTCTATGGCAGCTGCGGCGTCGAAGCGCGCTTCGACGACATGTTCCGCACCTTCGCGTCGGAAATTCCGCTGCTTTATCATGCCGATATTTCACCCACGGCAGACGAGACGGAGCACAACCGCAGCTTTGCAGACCTGCTGGACGAACAGCCGGTCGATCCCCGCGAACTGGCGGACCTGTTCCAGAAGATCGTTGGCACACGGGTGATCCTGGTGCTGGACGAATATGACCGCGTCGCCGACCCGGCCTTCCGGCGGGACGTGGCCGAACTGATCAAGAACCTGTCCGACCGGGCGGCGCGGGTGCAGCTCGTGCTGACGGGCGTCGCCTCGAACCTCGACGAACTGATCGGCTTCACGCCCTCGATCCGGCGCAACATCGTCGGCCTTGCGGTGGGCCCGATGTCGGAACCGGAACTGTCGGAGATCCTTGCGAGGGCGGAAGATGCGACGGGCCTGACCTTCGGGCCGGACGCGCGCAACCTGATCGTGAAGATGTCGGCGGGCTCCCCCTATCTGGTGCGCCTGCTGGGCAATCGCGCGGCCGGCCGCACGCTGGACGAGCGGCGCGACCAGGTGAGCGGCCCCGATGTGATCGCCGGCACGGAAGCGGTTCTTGCCGAATGGAATGCGGGCCTGCCGCGCCGGGTGCAGTCGCAGCTTGCCCGGCCGGAGGTGCGGGGCGCCTGGCCGATGCTGATCGCCGCCGCCCGGGCCTCAGGCACGCCGGACGGCTGGTTCGGCCTGCACGATGTGGCCGCCGAGGCGAATGGCGCCGACACTTCGACGATCCGGCGCACGCTGGATGGCTTCACCGGCGAGATCGACCTGTTCGACCGGGAAGATGGCCTCGACGGGCGCGAGCCGCGCTACCGCTTCCGGACGCAGGGCCTCGCCCAGCTTCTGGGGCTGTCGGCAGCCCTGGCGCGGGCCGGTCGCTGAGCCATGAAGCCCGCGCAGCCTCAGCCTTCGATGCGATGGTCGGCCAACCCCGACCAGCTGCTGAAGACATTGGGGCCGCCGCGCGCGTCGGTGATCATCCCTCATTTCAACACGCCGGAACTGCTGGTGAAATGCCTGCAGTCCGTGGCCGCGCAGACGCTTGACTATGGCTGGTTCGAGATCATCGTGGTGGACAACGGCTCCCGGCTTCCGATGCGGTTGCTGGAAGCGACATGGCCGGGCGTGCGCTTCCTGATCGAGCGGCAGCCCGGGCCGGGGCCTGCCCGCAACACGGGCGTCCGCGCCGCGCGGGCAGACATCCTGGCCTTCGTTGATGCCGATGTGCGGGTCGCGCCGGGCTGGCTGAAGGCGGGGCTGAAGGCGGTGGGGCGCAATCCGCTGGCGCTGTTCGGTGGCGACGTCCGCATCGACGTGGGCGACCGCAAGCAGATGACCGATGTGGAGGCATTCGAGAGCGTCTTTTCCTTCCGGCAGAAGAATTACATCAACAAGAAACATTATTCCGTCACGGCCAACCTGATCATGACCCGAACCGTCTTCGACAGGGCCGGCCCGTTCGACGGGATCGACAAGCCAGAGGATCGCGCCTTCGGGGAGCGGGCCCATGCCATGGGAATCCGCACCCGCTATGCGCCGCGCATGCTGGCCTTCCATCCCGCGCGGACGAACATGGACGATATCCGCCGCAAGTTCGGGCGGGTGGCCCACCAGGCCTTCACCCAGCATATGGAACGCGGTCGGCCTCTGATCCTGTGGGATCTGCGGGCGGCGGCCATGGCCGTTTCCGGGCTGGCCCATGCCCCGATGATGCTGTTTTCCCGGCGGGTCACGGGAATCGGCAACCGCGCCCGTGGTTTGCGCCTGCTGATGCAGTTGCGCTGGCAGCGCGCGCTTGACATGCTGGACCTCTCCCGGAAGGCCCGGGCAGGCGACCAGCTGGCTCTTGTGAACTGGAACAGTTGAACGTGAACGATCTCAATCTCTCGCTGAAGCAAGGGTCGCAGGGGGCCGGCGCGCGCACCCAGGGGGACAGGCGGGCGCGGCTGGCCGTGATCCTGGTGAACTGGAACCGCCATGCCGACACCATCGAGTGCCTGGAATCGCTGCTCCGCGCAGAGGAAAAGACGCGCATCATCGTGGTCGACAATGGCTCGACTGACGGCACGGTGGAGCATCTGAAGGCCTGGGCTTCCGGCGCAGAGCCGTATGAACCGCCGCTGGGGCCGCTGAAGCGACTGACCAATCCGCCACTGTCCAAGCCCGTGAAGCTGCGCGTGATCGAGCCGCACGAGATCGAGACGGCGACGCCCGGCGACGAGCAGGTCGCGCTGGTCGTGGCCGGTGAGAACAGGGGATTTTCGGGCGGCAACAACCTCGGGATGCGCTTTGCGCTGCAGGACCCCTCGATCGCCTACTGCTGGTGCCTGAACAACGACACCGTGGTCGATCCGGGCGCGCCCGGGGCGCTGGTGACGCGGATGAACGCCACGCACAAGGTGGGCATGTGCGGCACCCAGGTGCGCTATTACCACCGCCCTGGCGTCTGGCAGGCGCTGAACGGGCAGCGGTTCAAGCTGCTGACGGGGCAATCCCGCGGGATCGGATCCAATGTGCCGGTGACGCGCCCGTTCGATCCACGCAAGGTGGCGCGGGAAACGGACTTCGTGCTGGGCGCCTCGATCGCGGTCAGCCGCGCCTTCCTGGAGACGGTCGGCTATATGGAGGAAAGCTATTTCCTCTATTTCGAGGAAATGGACTGGTCCGTCCGGAACCGGGGCCGGTTCGCGATCGCCTTCGCCCATGGCGCGATCATCTATCACAAGGAAGGCGGCTCCATCGGCTCGTCCGGCAAGAAGGGCCAGCGTTCGGATGCGTCGGAATATTATCTGATCCGCAGCCGGATCCTCTTCTATCGCCGCAACTTCCCGTTGCTGTGGCCGCTGCAGTATCCGCTGGCCATGGGCCAGATTTTCAGGCGCCTGATCCGGCGCCAGCCGAAGAAGGCAGCCGCCATGACGCGGGCCATGCTGGGCATGAGCTTCGACTGATTGAGCGGCCGGCATACACCCCAAGGAAAAGAGGGACGACCAGATGACGAAGCGCACGGAACTGCCCGGTGTGGAGGGGCAAAGCGGACATTCGATGCAGAGGCGCGTACGGACCATCCTGCTAGTGGCGACCGCGGCGCTGGCGCTGACGGCCTGCGACAAGCTGGGGATCGGCGGCGGCGGCGAGCCCAAGGGCCAGGTTGTGGCGACGCTGGACGGGCAGGAAATCACCGTGCTGGAAGTGAATGCCGAGCTGGCCGGCACCCCCATCCCGCCATCCATGTCGCGGCGGGAAGCCGAGAAGCTGGCGCTGGAGAACATCATCACGCGGCGGATGCTGGCGAAGGCCGCGGAAGAGCGCGAGCTGAACAAGAAGCCCGAATTCCTGCTGCAGGAACGGCGCGCCGAAGAACAACTGCGCGTGCAGGCGCTGGCGCGTGACATCGCCGCCAAGGTGGTGACGCCCACGCGCGACGAGGCGGACAAGTTCATCGGTGAAAACCCCTATCTGTTTGCCAACCGCACCTTCTTCATCCTGGATCAGATCCAGTTCCTGCGCCCCGCCAACATCGACAAGCTGGGGCTGGAAGGCGCGACCACGATGGCCGAGGTGGAACAGATCCTGACGGCCAACAACATTCCCTTCCGCCGCCAGCCGGCTTCGCTGGATTCGCTTGGCGCGAACCCGGCCTTCGTGAAGGAAGTGACCTCGGTGCTGGCCAAGAAGCCGGACGAGCTGTTCATGTTTGCGACCCGTCCGCAGGGCGCGCCAGCCCCCGTTGTGTTGGTGAACCAGGTGAAGGACACAAATGTGCAGCCCTTCACGGGCGACAAGGCGCGGGAATTCGCAGTGAATTTCCTGCGCAATGAACGCATCCAGAACGCCCTGAAGGCCGAAGTGGACCGGCAGAAGAAATCCCAGGCGGAGCGCGTGAAGTTCCAGGACGGCTGGGCGCCCGCCAAGGCAAAGGACGGCAAGGCCGCGGCTGCCAAGCCCACCCCGCTGGAACTTGCGGGCGAAGCCCCTGCCGCCGGCACGGGCATGGAGGCGGCAACCGCCGCGCCACCCGCTGCTGAGCCGGCAGCGGCCCCTGCGCAGACACCGGCGGGCTGAACGAACGGACGGGCGGGGCGGCCTGTCCGCTCCACCCGGAATGCAGGCAATACGGGCCCCCGGCGTCTGCGGGACCCTTGAAAGGATCTTGAGTGCGCAAGGGAATCATCCTGGCGGGCGGATCGGGCACGCGGCTCTATCCGCTGACCAAGCCGGTCTCGAAACAGTTGATGCCTGTCTATGACAAGCCGATGATCTATTACCCGCTGTCGGTGCTGATGCTGGCGGGGATGCGCGAAATCCTGATCATCACCACCCCGCAGGATCAGGCGGCGTTCCGCAACCTGCTGGGCGACGGGCGCGACTGGGGCCTTTCGCTCACCTATGCCGTGCAGCCCGAACCGAAGGGGCTGGCGCAGGCCTATCACATCGGCGCGGAGTTCGTGGGCGACGGTCCGTCGGCCCTGATCCTGGGCGACAACATCTTCTATGGTCATGGCCTTCCGGATCTCCTCCATCGCGCAGACGCACGTGAAGACGGCGCAACCGTGTTCGGCTATTGGGTGAAGGACCCGCAGGCCTATGGCGTTGTCAGCTTCGACGGCGACGGTCGGGCCGAGACGATCGAGGAAAAGCCGCTTCAGCCGAAGAGCAATTTCGCCGTCACCGGGCTCTATTTCTATGATGGCCGCGCGGTGGAGCTGGCCCGGAAGGTGAAGCCGTCCGCGCGGGGCGAGCTGGAGATCACCGATCTGAACCGCCTTTACCTCGAGGCCGGCGAACTGAACGTGGAGCTGATGGGCCGCGGCTATGCCTGGCTCGACACCGGAACCCACGGCAGCCTGCTGGATGCCGCGCTGTATGTGCGGATCATCGAGGAGCGGCAGGGCCTGAAGGTGTGCTGCCCCGAGGAGATCGCCTGGCGGCAGGGCTTCATCGACGACGCGCAGCTTCGGCGCATTGCGGAACCGCTGCGCAAGAGCGGCTATGGCGAATATCTGCTGGCGCAGCTGGAGCGGGGCCGGTGAAGGTCGAAGCACTCGCCATACCAGAGGTCAAGCTGCTGACGCCGCGGGTGTTCGGAGACGAGCGCGGCTTCTTCCTGGAAACCTTCAATTCGCGTGTGTTCGCGGACGCCGGGCTTCCCACCGAATGGCGGCAGGACAATCAGAGCCGCTCGGTGCGGGGCGTGTTGCGCGGGCTGCATTATCAGCTGGTCGAGCCGCAGGGTAAACTGGTGCGGGTGGCACGCGGGCGGGTATTCGACGTGGCGGTCGATATTCGCCGCTCTTCCCCGACGTTCGGCCGCTGGGTGGGCGCCGTGCTGACCGACGAGAGCCAGCAGATGCTGTTTGTTCCGCCCGGCTTCGCGCACGGCTTCACCGTCCTCTCAGACGTGGCGGACTTCTGCTACAAATGCACGACGCTGTGGCATCCGCAGTCGGATCGGGCGCTGCGCTGGAACGATCCCGCCATCGGGATCGACTGGCCGCTTGAAGAGATGGGCGAACCGCAGCTGGCGGCCAAGGACGCGGCTGCCCCGCTGCTGGCGGATGCGGAGCTCTTCGCATGAAAGTGCTGATCGCAGGCGCCGCCGGCCAGCTTGGGCGTGCGCTTCAGGCGACTGCCCCGGCAGGCGTCACCATCATTGCGCCGCCGGAGGGCGAGTTCGACATTCTGGACGATTCAAAGGTGTCCGCCGTCGTCGCATCCGCAGCGCCGGGCCTGGTGGTGAACGCCGCCGCCTATACGCAGGTGGACAAGGCCGAGACGGACCTGGAAGCAGCCGAGGCAGTGAACGGAACGGCGGCCGGGCGGCTGGCTGCGGCGGCCGCCCGCGCGGGCGCGCGCTTCGTGCATGTCTCCACCGACTTCGTGTTCGATGGCATGTCCGCCCTGCCCTATGCGCCCGATGCCGCGCCCAACCCCATCGGGGCCTATGGAACCACGAAACTGTCCGGAGAGCGACAGGTGGCGGCGGCGCACCCGAAGGCGCTGATCGTGCGCACGGCCTGGGTCTATGCCGCGCAGGGCAATAATTTCGTCCGCACCATGTTGCGCCTGATGCGTGAGCGCGACGAGTTGCGGGTGGTGGCGGACCAGGTGGGCACCCCCACCCACGCCGCCGGCCTTGCGCGCGCCATTTGGGCGCTGGATGCGGCCGGGGCCGCCGGGATCTTCCACTGGACGGACGCGGGCGTCGCCAGCTGGTATGATTTTGCCGTGGCCATCCGCGACGAAGCGTTGGCGATCGGCCTGCTCGACCGGCGCATCCCGGTTGTGCCGATCCGGACGAGCGACTATCCCACCCCGGCCCGGCGTCCCGCCATGAGCGTGCTCGACAAGGGATCGAGCTGGGCGATCACGGGGCCTGCGGCCCACTGGCGCGACGAGCTGAAACAGGCGCTCGCGGAGATGAAGGAACTGGGCTGATGGCATCGCTTCTGGTGACGGGTGGGGCTGGCTTCATCGGCTCCAACTTCGTGGCGCACTGGACAGCGACGCGGCCGGGCGACCGGGTGACGGTGCTGGACCTGCTGACCTACGCCGGAAACCGCGCGAACCTGGATGGCCTGCCCGCCGAGCTGGTGGTGGGCGACATCCGCGACGAGGCCCTGGTGACAGACCTGGTGCAGACGCGCGGGATCGACACGATCGTGCATTTCGCCGCCGAAAGCCATGTGGACCGCTCCATCCTTGGGCCGGATGCCTTCATCGACGCCAATGTGCTTGGAACCCACGCACTGCTGAAGGTGGCCCGGAAACAATGGGTGGATACGGGCAGGCCGCACCGCTTCCACCATGTGTCGACCGACGAGGTCTATGGCACGCTGGGGCCGAACGATCCCGCCTTCCGCGAAGACACGCCCTATGCGCCGAACTCGCCCTATTCTGCGTCGAAGGCGGCGTCGGACCATCTGGTTCGCGCCTATCACCACACCTATGGGCTGAACACGACGACGTCGAACTGCTCCAACAACTATGGGCCGTTCCACTTCCCGGAAAAGCTGATCCCGCTGTTCATCATCAACGCCCTGCACGGCAGGCACCTGCCCATCTATGGCGATGGCATGCAGGTGCGGGACTGGCTGCATGTGGAGGATCATTGCCGGGGTATCGCTGCCGTCATCGACAAGGGGCGGCCGGGCGAGACCTACAACATCGGCGGAGGCGCGGAGCTTCCGAACCTGACCGTGATCGACACGCTGTGCGCCGCGGTGGATGCGGCCTTTGCGGCCGACCCCGGCCTTGCGGCCCGCTTCCCCGACGCGCCCGCAGCCAAGGGCCAGCCGACGGCGACGCTGAAGAGCTTCGTGACCGACCGCCCCGGCCACGACCGCCGCTACGCCATCGATTGCAGCAAGGCGACGGCCGAGCTGGGCTATCACCCGCAGCACAGCTTCGAGAGCGGATTTGCGCAGACCCTGAAATGGTATCTGGACCATGAGGGCTGGTGGCGCGGGATCCTCGACGGCAGCTACATGGATTGGGTGAAGGCCAATTACGACAAGCGGGCAGCCGCCCGGTAGGGCCGCCGGATGAAGCTGGATCCCCGCCTGCAGCGATTGATCGACTGGCTGCACGCGCACCGGACATGGCTGTCCGCCCTGCTGACCGTCGCCGTGCTGGGCGTCGCCGGCCTGGCGCTTTGGGAAATCCTGAAGGAAGTGAAGCTGGCGGACATCGGGGCCGCTTTCGGCCGGATCACGCCGCATCAGGTGGCGCTGTCGATCGGGCTGACGGCCCTGTCGTTCTTCGTGCTGAGCTTCTATGACGTGCTGGGGCTGAACGCCATCGGCAAGCCGCAGCCCTATTGGCGGGCGCTGCTGGGCAGTTTCACGGCCTACAACCTGTCCCACAACCTAGGGTTTGCGCCAATCACCGGCGCAGCGGCGCGTTGGCGGGCCTATCGCGGAACGAACCTGGATCCGGGCGACATCGCGCGGCTGGTGGTGATTGCCGGGGTGACCTTCTGGCTGGGCATTTTCCTGCTGCTGGGTGTGTTCCTCGTTTCGTTTCCCGGCGCGCTCAGGGTGCATGACGCCACAATGCCCTATGGCACGCAGGCGCTGATCGGTGGGGGCGTCCTGCTGGCGATCGCCATCTATCTGGCGGCCTGCGCCCGGCAGACGGGGCCGCTGAACATCCTGGGCTGGACCTTGCCGGTGCCCACGCTGCGGCAGGCGCTGATCCAGTTCGCGCTGGCCGCGACAGACATCGCCATCGCCAGCGCAGCGCTGCTGGTGCTGCTGCCGCCCGAAGTCTGGCACCATTATCCGGATTTCCTGGTGGCCTATGTCGTCGCCGTGGTCATCGCGCTGCTGGCCCATGCGCCGGGCGGCATCGGCGTGTTCGAAGCCGTGGTGCTGGTGACCTTGCCTGAGGTGGACAAGCCGTCGCTGATCTCGGCGCTGATCCTCTATCGACTGATCTATTACTGGGGGCCGCTGCTGATCGCGGTGGGGCTGCTGGGGCTGAATGAATTGCGGATGGTCCGGGCGAAACCGGCAACGGATGTTCAGCCAGCGTCAAGGGACGGGCAGCTACCAGAGGACATCACCCTCTGACCCACTCCGGCGCCCAAGAGCATCCGCTCGGGCGCCGGTTCTCTTTTCAGGGTCAGGCGATCATCGCCCGCAGCATCCAGGCAGTCTTCTCATGCACCTGCATGCGCTGCGTCAGCAGATCGGCCGTGGGCTCGTCGCTCGCCGCTTCCACCGCCGGGAACAGTGCGCGCGCCGTGCGCACCACCGCCGCCTGATCCGCGGCCAGTTCGGCGACCATCGCTTCGGCAGCCGGAATCCCGCTCGCTTCCTTCACGGTGGAGAGCTTCGCGAAATCCGAATAGCTGCCGGGCGCCCAGGCCCCCAGCGCGCGGATCCGTTCCGCGATCACGTCCACCGCCATCGCGAGCTCGGTGTACTGCGTCTCGAACATGGTGTGCAGCGTGTTGAACTGCGGGCCGGTGACGTTCCAGTGGAAATTGTGGGTCTTCAGATAGAGGGTGTAGGTGTCAGCCAGCAGGCGCGACAGACCGTCGGTGATCGCATTCAGCTGATCCGCCGGAATGCCGATGTCCAACGCAGCCGGGCCGGGAACGGCCGCTTTCCGTGCCTTCTTGGGCGCGGCCTTCTTTTCGGACTTGGTCGACATGTCGTCCTGCCTTTCCCTTCTGAAATCAGACCCCTGATATAGGCTCGGCGGGCGTCGGTTGAATGACGGGAATTCCGCTATCTGACATCGAAAGCGGTCACCTTGTCGCCCGTCGCCTTGCAGTCGATCGCGAGCTTCTGGCTGTGATCCGGGTAGGTTGCGGTCGCCCGCGCCCGGATCGCCCAGCCATTGCCCTCCCGCGTGGCGCCATCGACACTGTCCAGCCGGACGGCGGTGCCGCCGGTCGCGCCAACCTGCCGGGCGGCTTCGTTCATGCAGGCCTGCCCCGGCGTCCGCGCATCGGACGGGAAGTTCGACAGATCGGCCTGAACAGTCGCGCTCGCCGGCGCGCCGGCGGACCGGCTGCTGCTGTTGCTGCTCTTGCCGGCGGCCGCCAGCAGGGCGATCAGCCCGGCCGCCAGCGCCACGCCCCCGATCACGGCACCCGAATCCGAACCCCCACTGCTGCCGTTGCCGGAGGTATCCCCGCTGACATTGCCATAGCCATAGCCGAAGCGGGCCTGGCAGCCATTGTCCACCCAAACGCTGCTGCGATCATAGCCCCAGCTGCGGCCGCGCACGCAGCTGGCCGACGAGAATTGCCGCAGCAGTTCAACCCGGTTCTCGGTGTTGGCGCTGCACCGGCGGTAGCGATTATTGTCTGACCGGCATTCCATCTGGCCGGCGAAGCCCTGGTTGCTGCCCCAGCCGCCACCTTCGCCCCAGCCACCCCCGCTGTTGTTGCCATAGCCATAACCGAAGCGGGCCTGGCAGCCTGCGCGAACGGTGATCGACCTGCGATCGGCCCGCCAGCTCCGCCCCTCGACGCAGGCGGAACTGCTGTATTGCTGGAGCATTTCCACCCGGCCGTCGGTGTTGGCGTAACAGATCTGCTCGCGTCCGTCGCGGCTGCGGCAGGTGATCTCGCCGGCAAAGCCCTGCCCGCTGCCGCCGCCCCAACCGCCACCGGAGCCGCCGGATCCGCCGCCCCAGCCGCCGCCCGATCCGCCGCCATTGCGGACCAGCGCTTCGAAATTGCCGCCGCAGCCGTTGGAGACCTGGATTGCATTTCCGGTCCGCCGCCAGGTCTGGCCTTCCCGGCACAGGCCCGATCGATCCGGCCCCGTGAAGCTGACGGACATGGTGTTGGCCGGCAGGCTGCATGTCTGCGTGCGGTTGGCCGTGGAATAGCAGGGGATGGTGACGGCGCGATCATAGGTCTGCGCGGCGACGCCGGACAGGCCGATCGGCGCCAATGCCGGCAAGGGCGCCAGCTGCGCGACGATCAGGGCCGTGGCGGCCCCCAGGTTCACCGGCCGGTTGACGTTGTTCATGACCATATCCCCAAGTTGTTGCCCGCTTATCCCGCCAGTTTAGGCCGGGCCGTCCCCGCGTCCAGAGCAAATCCGATACAGCGGTTGAGGCTTTTGGCCGCTGCGGCTACGGGCAGGGCCGAGGAGATTTGAAGTGGACGTTTTTCAGCGGTTCGAAGCGGTGGTGGCGGATGCCGTGAATGCCCTTGTGGCAGACGGCACGGTGCCGGCGGATGCCGCCAATGCGGCGATCGTGCTGGAACCCCCGCGCGACCCGAGCCATGGCGACCTCGCCACCAACGCCGCGCTGGCGCTGGCGAAGGCCGCGAAGACCAACCCGCGCGAACTGGCGACCCGCATCGCCATGGGGCTGGCGCGCCACCCCGAAATCGCCAGCGCGGAAGTGGCCGGGCCGGGCTTCATCAACCTGACGCTGGAACCGGGCGTGTGGCAGGCGGAAATCGGCCGCATCCTGGCCCAGGGCGCGGATTATGGCCGGGGCGACCCGAAGCTGGAGGCGCTGCCCGTCAACGTCGAATATGTGTCTGCCAACCCCACCGGCCCGATGCACATGGGCCATTGCCGCGGCGCCGTGGTGGGCGATGCGCTGGCAAGCCTGCTGGGCTTCGCGGGCCACGACGTGGTGCGGGAATATTATGTGAACGACGCCGGCGGGCAGGTGGATGTCCTCGCGCGGTCGGCCCACCTCCGCTACCGCGAGGCACTTGGCGAGACTATCGGGGAAATTCCCGAGGGCCTTTACCCCGGCGACTATCTGATCCCGGTGGGCCGGATCCTGGCGGCCGAACATGGCGACCGCTTCGTCGGCGCGGACGAAGCGGAATGGCTGGCGCTGTTCCGCACCCGCGCGGTGGCCGCCATGATGGACATGATCCGCGCCGATCTCGCCCTGCTGGGCATCCATCACGACATCTTCTCGTCGGAAGCCGACCTGCTCGCGTCCGGCGCGCCGCAGAAGGCCGAGGCGGAGCTGCGCGCGCGCGACCTGGTGTATGACGGCGTGCTGCCGCCGCCGAAGGGTGAAGTCCCCGAGGATTGGGAACCTGTGGAACTGCCGCTGTTCCGCTCCACCCTCTATGGCGACGACATCGACCGCCCGATCCGCAAGTCGAACGGGCAATGGACCTATTTCGGCAACGACATGGCCTATCATGCCGAAAAGGCCCGCCGCTCCTCGGCGCTGGTGAACATCTGGGGCGCGGACCATGCCGGCACGGTGAAGCGGATCGAGGCCGCCGTCGATGCGCTGACCAATGGCGAGAAGCGGCTGGACGTGAAGCTGGTGCAGATGGTGCGCCTGTTCCGCGCCGGCGAACCGGTGAAGATGTCGAAGCGCTCAGGCAATTTCGTCACGCTGGCCGATGTGGTGAACGAGGTTGGCCGCGACGTGGTACGCTTCATGATGCTGACCAAGCGTCCCGAAGCGATGCTGGACTTCGACTTCGCGGATGTCGTTCAGCAATCACGCGAAAACCCGGTGTTCTATGTGCATTATGCCCATGCCCGGATCTCGTCGGTGCTGCGCCGGGCTTCGGCGTTGAGCCTGCCCTCGCCTGCCCCGCTGGAGCGGCTGGACGCGCAGGAACTGGCGCTGGCGGGCCTTGCCGCGCAATGGCCGCGCGTGGTGCGCCAGGCCTCTGCGGCGCGGGAACCGCACCGGATCGCCTTCTATCTCGCCGATCTGGCGGGCGCCTTCCACACGCTGTGGAACCGCGGCAATGACGATCCTGCCTTCCGCCTGTTCGTGGAAGAGGACGCGGCGCTGACCGCCGCGCGGCTGGCGCTGGCGTCTGCCGTGGCGCAGGTGATCCGCACCGCGCTGGGCGTGATGGGCGTGCAGGCGGCCGAGGAGCTTCGCTGATGGCGAAAGGGCCATCCCCTAGAGATGACGCCCGCCGGCGGGGGCGGGACGAACGGGGCTGGGACGAGCCTGCCCCGCGCCGCCGCCGCGCCGAGCCGGAGGACACCCCCTGGCTGGACGAGGGCGACTATGATGACGACGACGGCCCGACGCATACGCTGATCGGGCGCCGCACACTGTGGGGCATCCTGTTCCTGCTGGGCGTGCTGACGGTGGGCGTTGTTGTGGGCATCACGCTGGTTTCGAAGCGGGACGCCGCCCCCATCGACGTCCCTGCCGTCGGCGAGGAAGTGCCCGTGTTGCGCGCGCCGGGGCCGTGGAAGGTGCCGCCCAGCGGGCCGGATGTGGACGGCGTGCCGGTGGAGGGCCAGGGACAGGTGCTGTTCGGCACCGGAGACGGGCGGGAGACGGAATCGGCCATCGCGCTGGACGCCATGCCGGAAGATCCGCTGCCCCGCCCCGGCGAGGAACAGCCGGTGCCGTTGGCGGACGAGCCGATGGAGGCGGGCGAGGCCCGGATCGCGGCGGCTCCGGCCCCGCAGCCCCCCCGCCCGGCAGCGCCGGCACCCGCCCAGCCGAAGGCCGGTACGCCGAGGACCAGCGTGACGGTAACCCCACGCGAGGCCGACATGGCGCGGCCCCCTCAACCCAAGACGATCGAGGCGCCGAAGCCCGCCGCACCTTCGGCGGGCGGCAGCGGGCAGACGCTGCAGCTGGGGGCCTTTTCCTCCAGCGCGAGGGCGCGCGAGGCGTTCAAGTCGCTGTCCGGCCGCTATGCCTATCTGGCCGGGATGGAGCCGCTGATCGTGACGGTGGCGAGCGACGGCAAGACGCTCTACCGGCTGCGCACCACGGCCCCCAGCCCGCAGGCCGCGCGCGACATCTGCGGCCGGCTGAAGGTGGCCGGTGAAGCCTGTTCGGTGGTGGACTAGCGCAATTCTGCCAGGCGGCCGCGGCCCGCGCCTCCATTCGATCCCGCGGTCGAGGATGGAAGGGGTCGAGCCATGTCGATGTTCCGGCCGGATTTGCCGCAAGGCCATCGGAGCCTGATGGCCGGCGTCGGCGCACGAGCTGAATTGCGGATCGCGGGACGAGCGCCTAGGAGCAGGCCATGACCAACAGCCAGCTGATGCTCATCGGCGCCCTGATCGTGGCGGTTATCGTGGTGGCCTTCGCCCTGCTGCGGGCGCGGGCGCGGCCCGTGGCGGTGGAGCCTGCGCCCGTCGCAGATGCGCTGCCGCCGCCTCCGCCGCCGGCCGACACGCCCTCCCCCTTCCTGCCCGCGCCCGATGGCGAGGCCGACGATCTGGGCCGGATCAAGGGCGTAGGCCCCAAATTGCAGGCCCGGCTGAAGGAGCTGGGCGTGTTCCACTATGCCCAGATCGCGGGCTGGACACCGGCGCAGCTGGCGCTCGTTGATGCCGAACTGGGCCAGTTCCAGGGCCGGCCCGAACGGGACCAGTGGCAATCGCAGGCCCGGCTGCTGGCGAGCGGCGACACCAAGGCCTATGAGCGCGCGCATGGGAAGCTGGGGCCGGATGGCGCGCCCGGCGCGGGCGCTTGACCACGGCTGAAGGGGTGCCGCCCGTTCCGCGTGGGCCGCTGACCTTCATCCTTCTGACCGTGCTGATGGACGTGATCGGCTTCGGGCTGATCGTGCCCGTGCTGCCCACCATCGTGGCCGATCTGGGCCAGGTGGACATGAGCGAGGCGGCCGGCATCGGCGGCTTCATCATCATGTCCTATGCGCTGGCGCAGTTCCTGTTTTCGCCGGTTCTGGGCG
This sequence comes from Sandaracinobacter sp., assembly GCF_041909755.1. NCBI lineage: Bacteria > Pseudomonadati > Pseudomonadota > Alphaproteobacteria > Sphingomonadales > Sphingosinicellaceae > Sandaracinobacter > Sandaracinobacter sp. The sequence goes on along the minus strand of NZ_JAYRCW010000016.1, from coordinate 6,321 downwards.
GGCTTTCGGATGCGTTCGGGCGGCGGCCGGTCCTGCTGGCGTCGATGGGCGGCTTTGCCGTCAGCATGCTGATCATCGCCTTTGCACCATCGCTCGCGGTGCTGTTCGTCGCCCGGATCCTTGCCGGCGTGACGGGCGCCAGCATCGCGACGGCAAACGCCTATATCGCCGACATCACCCCGCCCAGCCGGCGGGCGCAGACCTATGGCCTGCTGGGCGTGGCCTTCGGGCTGGGGTTCGCGCTGGGCCCCGCGATCGGCGGCCTGATCGGATCCCTGCATCCGCGCTGGCCCTTCCTGGTGGCGGCGGGAATGGCGGGCTGCAACATGATGATCGGCTTCTTCCTGTTGCCGGAAAGCCTGCCTGCCGATAGGCGGCGGCCGTTCAACTGGCGGCGGGCGAACATCGTGGGCAGCATCCGGCAACTGGGGCGGCTGGGCGGCAGCCTGCGCCAGCTGGCGCTCGTCTATTTCCTCTGGATGCTGGCGATCCAGTCGCTGCACGGCATCTGGAGCTATATCACTGCCTACCGCTATGGCTGGTCGCCGTTCGGCATCGGCCTGTCACTCACCTTCGTGGGGGTGCTGGCGATCCTGGTGAACGGCCTGCTCGTCAGGCGCAGCGTGCGCATGCTGGGCGAATGGAGGACCGCGATTACCGGCATCAGTTTCGGCACGATGGCCTATGTCGTCTATTTCTTCGCGGATCAGCCCGCGCTTGCCTATCTGGGGCTTCTGGTGGGATCGATGGGCGGGCTCACCGTGCCCGCGCTTCAGGCGCTGATGACGGAGCGCGCGCCCGCCAATGCGCAGGGAGAGCTGCAAGGGGCGCTCGCCACCCTCTCATCCCTCACCATCATCCTTGGGCCGCCGCTGTTCGCCTATGTGTTCAGCCGATTTTCCGGCCCCGACGCAGTCCTGCACCGGCCGGGGATGCCGTTCATGCTGTCGATCCTGCTGGCCGGGGCGGCGCTGTTCGCGCTGATGCGGAACAAGCCGACGAACCCGGCCCTGCAGCAATAGCCTGTCAGGCCCTCAGCAGCCGCCCCGGCAACGCGCCGGTCGGCTCGCCCCGCTCGAAGGTGGGCACCCCGGCGCACAGCGTCAGCAGGATGCCGCGTGGCCGCTGCAGCAGCCGCCCGCCGCCCGCGGGAAGGTCATGCACCATCCGCGGCGGCGGCACCGACAGCGCCTCCAGATCAACAATATTCAGGTCGGCGCGATAGCCGGGCGCGATCACGCCGCGATCCATCCAGCCCACATGCGCGGCATTGCGCTGCGTCAGGCCGTGCACAAGCTGTTCAAGCGGGATGCTGGCGCCTGCCTTGTTGCCCTTGCGCCAGATCGCGATGGTGCTGGTGGGGAAGCTGGCGTCGCAGATGGTGCCGCAATGCGCCCCGCCGTCCGACAGGCCATAGAGCGTGTTCGGCGCCGTCATCATCGCGTGGACATCGTCCAGGCTGCCGCGCGCATAGTTGATGAGCGGCATATAGAGCAGGCGATGGCCGTCCTCCTCGCGCAGAAGGTCCAGCATATATTGGGCGGGCGTCACCCCGGCCTTCGCGGCCTCCGCCGCCACTGATCGGTCTGCAGTCGGTTCATAGTCGACCGGATCGGACACGCGGAACATGCGGCTGAAGCCATGCGCGATCAGGGCGCCGAAGCCCTCCGGATGGGTTTCGGCATGCTGTTGCAGCAGCCGTTCGCGAACGTCGGGCTTTCCAAGTTCGGCCACCCGTTCGGCAAGCGGCAGGGCGCCGATGCGTCGCCATTCCGGGCAGAAGAGGAAGGGGTTCAGCGTCGCTTCCAGCCCCTGCACCACGCCGATCGGGCGCGGGGCGACCTGGCATTTCACATCCAGTCCCTTGGCCACCATCTGCTGCACCCGGGCAAAGATGTGGTGGAAGCGGTCAGGGGCTTCGTCTGTCTGCTGCACGGTGAACGACAGCGGCCGTCCGCTGGCGACCGCCATCGCCTCGATGAGGTCCAGCTCACGGTCTGCGAAGGCGTCATCCGCCGTCAGATAGGCGTCCGAGATCAGCTGGATCACGCCCTTGCCTGCCCGGCGCATGGCGGCTGCAATCCCCAGCAGTTCCGCCTCGCCCGCCTCAAGCGTGCCGATATTCTCGCCCGAGCGGCTGCGATGAACGAAGGTCCGGCTGGTCGAAAAGCCCAGCGCGCCGGCATTCAGCGCCTCTTCCGTCAGCCGCGCCATCTCGGCAATTTCGGCCTCGGTCGGATGTTCGCGGTGATCGCCCCCGCGATCCCCCATCACATAGGTGCGAAGGGCCGCGTGCGGCAGGTGCGCGGCCACATCCAGCGCGAAATCCCGGCGGCCAAGCGCTTCGAGATAATCGGGAAAACTCTCCCAATCCCAGGTCAGCCCTTCCGCGAGCGCCGTGCCCGGAATGTCCTCCACCCCTTCCAGCAGCGCGATCAGCCAATCGTGCCTGTCCGGCCGGGCGGGGGCAAAGCCGACTCCGCAATTGCCCATCGCCAGCGAAGTGACGCCGTTGAGGCTGGTCGGCGCGAGGAAGGGATCCCAGCTGGCCTGCCCGTCATAATGGGTGTGGATATCGACGAAGCCGGGCGTGACAAGGCGGCCCTCGGCGTCGATGATGCGCGCAGCCGGGCCGGATACGGCACCCACCTCGGCAATCAGCCCGTCCTTCACGGCGATATCGGCCGGGCGCGCCGGTGCGCCTGTGCCATCGACGAGCATCGCATTGCGGATCAATATGTCGAACATGTCTCACTCTCCCGCCTCTGATCGTCCGCCTTTCTCCCCTTGCGTCAAGCTGACGAAGGCATGAGCCCCGTTTCCCGCCGCGAGGCGCTGGTGTTGGCCGGGCTGCTGGGGGCGGGCGGTGTCGCCCTTGTCACCCTGCGCTCGACAGCGCCGGTGGGGGTGGTGCTGGATCAATCCCCGGCGCTGCAGGCGGCGCAGGCAGAGCAGCGCCCGGAATGGGGACCGGCTGATGCGGACCTGTCGCTGCTGGTTTTCACCGATTTCAATTGCGGCGCCTGCCGCAGCGGGCACCCCGACATGATGGCTGCGGCTGAGGCAGACGGAGGCGTGCGGATCCGCTTCTTCGACTGGCCGATTTTCGGAGACGACAGCCGGGCAGCAGCCATTGGCGCTCTCGCGGCAGACAGGCAGGGGCTTTACCTGCCTGTCCATTCCCGACTGATGGCGGGCGGGCGGGCGGATGGCGCATCAGCCGAAGCGGCGCTTTCAGCCGAGGGCGGGAATGTGGCGGCCTATCGGGAAACGCTGACACGCGACTCTCCCGCGTTCGAAGGGCAACTGGCGCGCAACGCGTTCCACGCCTTTGCACTTGGCCTGGGTGGCACGCCGGGTCATCTGATCGGGCGCGTGCTGGTGCGTGGGGCCGTGCCGGAACGGTCATTCCGCCGGGCGTTCGATCAGGCCCGCGCACTCAATCGATAGGGTGGCGGCGCGCGGCCCGGGCGCTATCGACCGGGCAGATCAAACCGAGGGAGACGGACATGAGCATCGGTGTTGTGGCGATCATCCGGGTGAAGCCGGGAACGGCTGCTGATTTCGAAGCCACCTTCACGGCGCTGGCAAAGCAGGTTCGCGCGAACGAGCCGGGCAATCTCCTCTATCAGCTCACGAAAAGCCGCACCGAGGCAAACACCTACAAGGTGCTTGAACTCTATGCCGATGATGCCGCACTGGCCGCCCACCGCGACATGCCGCATTTCAAGGCCGCAGGCCCCGCGCTGGGCGCCGTGCTGGCCGGCGCACCGGAGATCGAAGTGCTGGACGGGGTGGACTGACCCACCCGCCGACGAATGCCGGCAATCGGCAAACGCAGGTTCTGATGTCGGTTCGGGTATGGCGCGCCCGGCAGGACTCGAACCTGCGACATTCCGCTTAGAAGGCGGATGCTCTATCCAGCTGAGCTACAGGCGCGTTCGGCGCATGCCTTAGCGCGAAAGCGCAGCGGCTACCTAAAGTTTTCAGCGTAGCTCTGGAGGATCAGCTTCCGGGCCGGGGGCTGCTCCACCTGCGGCTCGAAGCCCTCGCGCGCGGCATAGGCCAGCGCCGACTCAAGAGAGGGAAAGGTCAGCCGCAGCTGGGTTTCCGTGTCGCCGCTGCCCACCCAGCCCATCATCGGGTCCGGGCGCTTCTTCTCGACAGGCTCCGGCTCCAGAATCCAGCTGTCCGCACGAGCCTTCCCGGATTGGGTCGCGCGCATGCCGCGCTGATAGATTCGAGCCTTTCGCATGGGCTTGCCCTAGGCGGGACGGGCGCCGATTTCAACCGCGCGAACGCGCATCCGCTGCCTTCGTCCGCACCGTGGCCGCCGCCGACGCCGGGTCGTCGGGCCAGGGGTGCTTGGGATAGCGGCCCTTCATGTCCTTCTGCACATCCTTCCACGCGCCCTTCCAGAAGGCGGGAAGGTCGCGCGTCTTCGCCACGGGGCGGCCCGCAGGTGATGTCAGCGCAAGGGTGAGCGGAACGCGGCCGTCCGCCAGCATCGGATGCGCGCCAAGGCCAAAGACCGCCTGTACCCGCACCTCCGCTTCGGGGCCGCCGCCGGCCCCATAGTGGATCGCATGGGTCGTCCCTGCCGGGCTGGAGAAGCGGGCTGGCGCAAACCGGTCCAGCGCCTGTCGCGCGTTCCAGTCGAGCCTGTCGAGCAGCGCGCCCTCCAGCTTCACATCCGACAGGCGCGCCACGCCACTCAGGCGGGGCGCAAGCCACTGGTCAAGGGTCGAGAGCAGCCCCTCTTCGCTGGCATCGGGCAGGCCGGGGCATCCATGGGCAGCCGCAAAGCGCAGCCGGGACAGCGTCGCCGTCTCGCTGTCAGGCCAGGGCAGCGCGACCATCCCCTGTGTCCGCACCTCTGCCAGCAGCGCGGCAGAGACGGCCTCGGCGCTGGCGGGTGCGCGACGGCGGCCGACTTCAATCGCCCCCAGCCGCGAAATGGACAGCAGCGCCAGCCGCCCGGTCGCCGGATCGGGCGCGAGCGACTCATCGGTTGCGGTCCGCCCGTCCAGCCATTGCGGCAATGCCTCCGGCGGAATTGCCGCCGCCAGCCGGATCCGGGCCGAAGCGCCCGCGCCCCCGGCATCCGCCACGGCCAGCCATTCCGCCTTTGCCAGCGGGTCCGCCGCTTCCAGGCTGACACCCCTGCCGTTCGCCATCAGATAGTCCGCCGTGAGGTCGGAAGGGCCCGGACGCTTCCGCAGCCTTGCGACCCGGTCAGGGAAGGCTTCCGCCAGCAGCAGGGCGACGGAAAGCTTCCCCCGGCCATCCGCCTGCTGAAGCCGTTCGGCCTCCCGCGACCAACGCTCCGCCAGGCGGCGCGCGGCGGCTGCGCGGGGGCTGCGATCCGAATCGAAGCGACGCAGCCGGTCTTCGAGATCGGTGGCGCCACCGCCCACCCCGCGCTCCTCCAGCAGCGCGGCGATGGCGCCGGCCGTCGCCGCCTGCCCCCGCGCGGCGCCTTCGATCAGCATATGGGCAAGCCGGGGCTGCAGGCCGAAACGGGCGAGCAGCCTACCATGGGGCGTCAGGCGGCCATCGGACTCCAGCGCCGCCAGCGCCCGCAGGTCTGCGCTGGCTGCGGCAACGGCAGCCGCCGGCGGTGGATCGAGCCAGGACAGTTGCTCAGGCGAAGCGCCCCAGGCCGCAAGCCGCAACAGCATGGGCGCCAGATCGGCCTCCAGGATTTCGGGAGGATCGAAGGGGATGAAGCCGCGCGTCTCGCCCTCTTCCCACAACCGAAGCGCAAGGCCGGGGGCCTGTCGTCCGGCCCGGCCCGCGCGTTGCGTGGCAGCCGCCTGAGAGACCCGCTCCGTCATCAGTCGGGTCAGGCCTGAGGCGCGATCGAAGCGGGGCCGGCGGGCGAGGCCGGAATCGATCACCGTCCGCACACCGTCGATGGTGAGCGAGGTTTCGGCGATGCTTGTCGCCAGCACCAGCTTGCGGCTTCCCGGTTGCAGCGCCGCGCGCTGGGCGGCGGGATCTGCCGACCCGTGCAGCTTGTGAAGGACAATGCCGGGCGGCAGCGACAGCCGCTCCGCCGTACGCTCGATCTCTGCCACGCCCGGCAGGAAGGCCAGCACGCTGCCCTCCCCCGCGTTCAGCGCCTCTCCGATCGCGGACGCCATCCTGTCCTCGATACGGGCGTCGGACCGGCCGAGATGACGGATCTGAACGGGGAAGCTGCGCCCCTGCGATTCCAAGATCGGCGCGTCTCCCATCAGCCGCGCGAACCGGGCGCCGTCCAGCGTGGCCGACATCGCAAGGATGCGGATTTCGGGGCGAAGCTGCTGCGCGTCGAGC
>NZ_JAYRCW010000015.1:0-37282 GCF_041909755.1 Sandaracinobacter sp. | reverse complement strand
TCCGGTTCCGTTCCTGATCCTGCTGATGCTGATGCTGGTGGGCGCGCTGAAGGGGGAGGGGCGCGCGCTTGCCGCGCCGGCCTTCCTGGCGCTGGCGCTGGTGGTGCTGGCGGTGGACGGGCCGCGGCTGGCGCGCGACCTGCCGCGGCTGGCCCGCCCGGCTTCGTGGGTGCCGATGAAGGTGCATGACATTTCGCAGCAGGTGGTCGCGGCGACGGGCGCCGGGCCTGTCGCCACCCTGTCCCCCATTTATGTGCTGGAGGCGGGGGGGCGCATCTATCCGGAACTGGCGGGCGGCCCGTTCGTCTATCGCGTGGCGCACCTGATCCCGGCGGACCAGCGGCGGCATTACCGCGCGGTCGTCGGGGCTTCGAACCTGCCCGCCTTCCTGGCGGCCACCCCCCCGACGGGGGTGCTGGTGGGCGAACATGGCGGGCATGACGATGCCTTCCGCGCCCATGCGTCGGCGCGCGGGATGCGCGCCGTGCCGTTGACGGACGCCGCCACCCGCTATGGGCAGCTGGAGCTGTTCGCGGCGGAGGCGCGCTAGATGTGCGGGATCGCCGGCGTGCTGGCGGGGCCGGGCCCGGCGCCCGCCGCCCTGGCGGCCGCGATGACGGCCGCGCTGGCGCATCGCGGGCCTGACAGCGACGGCCTGTGGCAGGATGAGGCGGCGGGGATCGCGCTGGGCCACCGGCGGCTGGCGATCGTGGACCTGTCGGCGCTGGGGCACCAGCCGATGGCGTCCGAAAGCGGGCGCTACATGCTGGCCTACAATGGCGAAATCTACAATTTCCGCACGCTGCGGGCCGGGCTGGCGCAGCGCGGCCACCGCTTTCGCGGCCATTCCGATACCGAAGTCCTTCTGGCGTTGATCGAGGATGCGGGGCTGGAGGCAGCGCTGCCGCAGCTGGCGGGCATGTTCGCGATCGCCCTGTGGGACCGGCGGGACCGGGTGCTGCACCTGGTGCGCGATGCGGTGGGCAAGAAGCCGCTGTATGTGGGGGTGGCCGGCGACGCCATCTGCTTTGGTTCAGAGCTGAAGGCGCTGGCGGCGGTGCCGGGCTTCCGGCGGGAGGTGGACCGGGCGGCGCTGGGGCACATGCTGCGGCGGCAATATGTGCCTGCGCCCTTCTGCATCTGGCGCGACGCGATCAAGTTGCCGGCCGGGACGCGGCTGATGCTGCGCGCAGGGCCGGCGCGATCCGCCGAGGATCTGCGCGCCGGGCTGATCCGCTGGTTCGATCCGGTGGCCCGCGCGACGGAGGGGCAGGCCCGCCCGCTGGAGGGCACGGACGACGCGCTTCTGGACCGGCTGGAAGCCGTGCTGGAAACGGCGGTTGGCGAACGGATGATCGCCGATGTGCCGCTGGGCGCCTTCCTGTCGGGCGGTGTGGACAGTTCGCTGGTGGTCGCGCTGATGGGCCGGCTGGGCGGCGGCAAGGTGCGCACCTTCACCGCCGCGTTCGGCGAGGCGGGCTTTGACGAATCCGGGAAGGCCGGGGCGGTCGCCCGGCATCTGGGCACCGAACATCTGACCCTGCCGGTTTCCGCAGACGAGGCGCGCGCGGTGATCCCGCTGTTGCCGGACATCGCCGATGAGCCCTTCGCGGACGCCTCGATCATCCCCGGCTTCCTGATCTGCCGGCTGGCGCGGCAGGACGTGACGGTGGCGCTGTCCGGTGACGGCGGGGACGAGAGCTTCGGCGGCTATGGCCGCTATCTGCTGGCGGCCCGGCTGGGGCGGCGGCTGGACCCGCTGCCGCAGTGGGCGCGCGATCTGGGCGGCTGGGGGCTGGATCATGCGCCTGCCGGGCTGCTGTCTGCGCTGGCAGGGGCGGGCGGCGGGCAGGCGGGCTATCGCGGGGCTGTCACGGCAGACCGGTTGCGCAAGCTGGCCGGCTGCGTGCGCGCGCCCGGCGCGGATGCGCGCTATGCCGCCCTGCAGGATATCGGCGCGGTGCCGGGACGGAGGGATCCGTGGCCCGGCGCAGTTCCGCCCGGGACGGGGCTCGACGCGATGCACCGGATGATGCTGGCGGATACGCTGTCCTATCTGCCGGACGACGTGCTGGCGAAGGTGGACCGGGCGAGCATGGCGGTCGCGCTGGAGGCGCGCGCGCCGCTGCTGGACGGGCGGGTGATGGACCTCGCCTGGCGGCTGCCGCTGCGGATGAAGCTGCGCGACGGGCGGGGCAAATGGGCGTTGCGCAAGTTGCTGGAACGGCATCTGCCCGCCGGGCTGATCGACCAGGGCAAGGAAGGCTTTTCCGTGCCGGTGGCGGATTGGCTGCGCGGGCCGCTGAGGGACTGGGGCGACGGCCTGCTGACGGCGGCGCGGGTGCGGGAAGATGGGCTTCTGGATCCGGACCTGACCGCCCGCCTGTGGCGGGAACATCAATCCGGCGGGCGCAACCATGCCGCGCCGCTGTGGAGCCTGCTGATGTTCAGGGCCTGGCAGGATCGCTGGCAGACCCCCGGCCCGGCGGCCCGACCGGCTGTGCCCGAAGCGCTGGCCGCCCTGCCGCGCTGAGCCGATCATAGATTTCAGTCACCTGCCGCACATGGGTGTCGATGCCGAACCGCCCCTGCGCGTCGGCGCAGGCGGCGGTGGACAGGCGGGCGCGCAGGGCCGGATCGGACATGCTCATGATCGCATCGGCGAAGGCGGCCGGGTCGTCGGGGGGGACGAGGAGCCCCGTTTCGCCGTGGCGGATCGCTTCCGGGTTGCCGCCAGAATTTGCCGCGATCAGGCTGGTGCCCAGCAGCATGGATTCGACGAGCGTTCGGCCGAACGGTTCCTCGACGGCGGTGACGAGGTTGATGTCGCAGGCGGCCATCCAGCCTTCGATCGGGCGCTGGAAGCCCATCTGCCGCACCATGCCGCCGAGGCCGAGCCGTTCGATGGCGGCGCTGATTTCCTCTGCGCTGCCCGGATCATAGGGCAGGCCGAACATCAGGCCGAAGAGGGGGCGGTCCGTGCGGCGGCGGGCTTCGGCCAGCGCCTGAAGGAACAGGATCGGGCGCTTGCGGGCGGCATAATGGCCGAAGAAGCCGACGACGGTGCAGTTCTCCGCGAGGCCCAGCTGCTGCCTGAGGGCGGGGGCGGCGCGGCGCGCATCCGCCAGCGCGGGGCCCAGCGCGAAGGGGCTGCGCACCACATGCGCCCGCCCTAATCGGGCGAGCCTGTGCCCTTCGGGCAGCGAGAAGTGCGAGACGCTGGCGAGTTCCCGCGCCGTCCAGGGGGCGACGACGCGCAGGGCGCGGGCGTCGGGGCTGGCGCGGTGGTGCCACAGCTGCGGCACGCCGGCGAGGCGCGCGGCCGTTCCCCAGGCGACATGCATCAGGCCTTCGTTGCTGTGCACGATGTCGATGCGGTTTTCCCTGAGCCAGCGTGCCCGCGCGGGCGCCTTCAGCAGCAGCGCGGCCTTGCCCAGCGGGGCGATGGCGGCGGGCGCCGCGATCCACGGCAGGTCGCGCCGCCGCAGGTCGTCGAGCAACGTGCCTTCCGCGCGGTGCAGCAGGATCAGCGGATCGTGCCGGGCCCTGTCCAGCGCCTCCACCAGCATCAGCGCCGACATGTGGCTGCCCCCGGCGAGCCCGCCTTCGAAGGGAAAGAGGATGCGGCTTGGCGGCATGGCCGGGCGGATCACCTTCTGAACGTGATGCACCGGGTTTAGCGCCTGACAGGCCCGGCGCGAGCGGAATTCGGAATAGCCGCGCCGCCGGCATAGCCCGAAGGGGTATGGCGCTACCCGTTCGCCCCTGTTCTTTCAGAAGCCACAAGGCGTTAGGGTCAAGACTGCAGCGGGGGGCCGGCGCGGGGCATGCGCGCGGCCCGGCGGGAGTTGGCCATGAACCTTGGGCAGGTGTGGGCGAAGGGTGCGGTGGCGGGGGCCCTGGCGGCGCTGGCGCTGCCCGCCCCCCTTGGTGCGCAGGATATCCGGCCGGGGCTTTCGGTGCGGGACTTGCCGAGGCCGGGCTATGAAACCGGGCGATGGCAGGCGGGGAACACCACCTTCCTGCCGGTGCTGACGGTGCAGTCGGTCTGGACGGACAATCTGTTCGCGACCTCCACCGATCCCAAAAGCGCGGTGATCTTCGGGATCAATCCGCGAATCGACGCCATCTCGCGCGGGCGGCGGCTGACGCTGGAGACGTCTGCCTATGCCAACGTCGCGCTCCATTCGCGCTACACCACGGAAGACCGGGTGACGTTCGGCCTGGGCACGGCCGGGCGGCGGCATCTGGGGCAGACGGGCGCGCTGAAATTCGGGCTTCGGATGGACAGGGGCGCGCAGGCACGATCCGATCCGGAAGCAAGCCCCACGCTGGAGCGGCCGGCGCTGTACAACAGCTTCCAGGTGCGGCTTGGCGCGGAAGGGGATGCCGGCCCGCTGCGCATCGGCGCAGACGGCAGCATCCAGAAGGTGAACTATCTGGCCTCTGGCGAATCCGATCCGGTGGAGCGCGCGCGACTGGAGGATCAGGACCTGACGAGCTACCAGCTGCCGGTCCGGATCGGCTGGCGGGCGTCGCCCAGGCTGACGGTCTATGTGGAGCCGTTCGTGAACAGGCGCGACGCACGCCTGCCCGTGGACCGGACGGGCATCGACCGCGACCTGACGACATGGGGGGCGCAGGCGGGCGCACAGCTGGACATCGCCGACCGCTGGAACGGATCGCTGGGCATCGGTGCCTTCCGCAGCAACCCGGATGATCCGTCGATTTCGGGCTATTCCGGCTTTTCGATGAGCGGCAACCTCGTCTGGTCCCCCGATCCGCGCACGCGGGTGGTGTTCACCGGCTTTTCCGGGGACGTGGCGACGGTGCGGTCCGGGGCGACGGGGCGGATCGACACCCGCGCGGGCGTGCGCATCGAGCAGGAGATCCGGCACAACCTGCTGGCCTTCGCCGGGATCGGCTGGCAGCAGACGCGCTATCGCGGATCGAACCCGGACCGGCTGTGGTCCGTTCCGGTGGAGGCCGAGGTGGAGTGGCTGATGAGCCGCACGCTGAGCCTGTTCGGGACGGTTCGCCACGAGAACCGCCGGTCGGATCTGGCCAGCGACAGGTTCAAGCGGACGGACATCGGCGTCGGCATCCGGGTGCGGACCTGACGGGCCAGCCATGCTGACCATGCTGCGGAGCGTTGCGCAGGATGAGCGCTTCCTGGCGCTGAGGGGGCGGCTGCGAAGTGTCGGCCACCTGCTGACGGGCAATTTCGCCGAGGCGCTGATCGGCCTCATGGTGATCGCGGTGGCCGCCCGGGCGCTGGGCCCGAAGGATTATGGCATCCTGGTGCTGGCCTTTTCCTTCGTCTGGGCGATCGAGCGGCTGGTGTCCTTTCAGGCCTGGCAGCCGCTGGTCCGCTATGGCGCGGCGCTGACGGGCGAGGAGCAGCGCGACGACCTGCGGTCATTGCTGAAGTTCGGGCTTGGGCTGGATCTGCTGGGGGCGTTCGGCGGCTGGATGATCGGGGTGACGATCGCGCTGGCCGGGGGATTCTTCTTCGGCTGGTCGGAGGAAACCCGGCGGGTGATGCTGCTGACCTGCTCCATCCTGCCGTTCCGGTTGATGGGCATGCCGACAGCCGCGCTCAGGATCTTCGGCGCCTACAAGTCCATCGCCTGGGTCAGCACCGTCGGCACCGGCCTCAGGCTCGCGGGCTCTCTGCTGGCCTGGGCGCTGGGGGGCGACATCTTCGATTTCACGCTGGCCTGGGTGGTGGGCCAGATCGCGGCGGGAATCCTGTTCCTGTGGTATTCCTTCCGCGTGCTGCGGCGCCACGGGGTGACGCGCGTGCTTTCCGCCCCGACCTACGCCATTTCCGAGCGGTTCGACGGCATCTGGCGCTTCGCCCTTTCGGCGAACCTGTCATTGACGCTGAGATCCAGCGCGAACCAGCTGGACATCCTGCTGGTGGGCGCAATCGCCGGCCCGGCCTCTGCCGGGCTTTATCATATCGCCAAGCGGGCCGGGAAAGTGGCGGAGCAGGTGGGCATCCAGGCGCAGGCCGTGCTGTATCCGGATCTGTCGCGGCACTGGTCGCGCCGGGAATATCCCGAGGTGCGGGCCGCGGTGATGCAGATGGAGCTGCTGCTGTTCGGGCTGGGCCTGCTGGGCACGCTGGCCGTGCTGCTGGTGGGCGAGCCGCTGATCCGGCTGGCGATCGGGGACCGGTTCGCGGGGGCGTGGAACCTGATGCTGGTGCAGATGATCGCGGTGACGCTGATGATGGCGGGAACGGGCGCGCGATCCGCCCTGCTGGCGATGGGCGAGGACCGGCTGGTGCTGAAGGCCACCATCATCGGCACGGTGATCTTCCATGTGACCGCCCTGATCCTGGTGCCCGAAATGGGGCCGATGGGGGCGAACATCGCCCATGTGCTGCTGGGGCTGGTGTGCGGATCGCTGATGATCATCGGCTTCCGCCGGAAGATCATGTCGTTCGACCGATGATCCTTTCGATCGTGGCGCTCTCGCTGGCGGCCGCCCCTGCGGATGGCCGGCCCGCCTTCCCCGGGGCGGAGGGCCATGGCGCCCAGGCGCAGGGCGGGCGCGGGGGCCGGGTGATCGCGGTGACGACGCTGGCCGATGCCGGGCCGGGTTCGCTGAGGGCCTGCATCGAGGCGCGGGGGCCGCGCATGTGCGTGTTCCGGGTGGCCGGGGTGATCCGCTTCACGACCCGGCGGCCGCTGATCCTGAACCCGCAGCTGACGATCGCGGGCGAAAGCGCGCCCGGCGGCGGCATCATCGTGACCAATGGCGGCGGCCGCGACGGGCAGACGCCGATCGCGATCAAGGGCACGCACGACATCGTGATCCGGCACATCCGGGTGCGGGCGGACCGGCTGAGCGAGAGCCGGTCGGGCAATGCCGCCTTCACCATCGAGGACAGCCGGAACGTGATCCTGGACCATGTGAGCGGCAGCTGGGCGCAGGACCAGAATTTCAGCGCACAGGGCTTCAACACGCGGATCACCGTTTCCAATTCGATCTTCGCGGAAGGGATCCCGCGCCACGACAAATGCGCGCTGCTGGCGAGCGACCCGGTGAAGGCGCAGCGGTTCAGCCTGATCCGCAGCCTGTGCGCCCACAACGGAGACCGGAACCCGGACGCCAACTTCCCGCCCGGATCGTGCGTGGAGGTGACGAACAACATCTTCTACAACGCGCAGTCCCAGTTCGCGGAAATCTGGGAAGGGGCGGGCGGAACGCCGGTTTCCCTGTCCGGCAACATCTTCCGGCGCGGCCCGAACAGCACCGGGACGGCCGTGGCGATCGAGCGGATGATGATCGCCTCGCGCGGGCCGGCGGCGATCCACGCGGCCGGCAACATGGTGGACGGCAACATGCTGCTGATGAACCCGGCGGCGGCCGAAGTCCGCAAGGCCGGTGCGCCCTGTCGCGCCGCCAGCCGGATCCTGCCGGCGGACCGCGCCTGGCGGCAGGTGCTGTCCATCGCGGGGGCGCTGCCGCGCGACGCGGTGGATCAGCGGGTGGTGGCCGAAACCATCGCCCGCAAGGGCAAGATCCGGGCCGCGCCCGGCCAGCTGCCGGTGATCGCGCCGGCTGCGCCCTATCCGGATGCCGACGCCGACGGGATGGACGACCGCTGGGAAGCGCGCAACGGGGCCGATCCGAAGCGGTCGGACCCCTGGGCGGATTCAAACCGCAACGGCTGGGCTAATCTCGAGGAGTTCCTGCAATCGCGGCATCGGGAACGGGTTCGCGCGGCTGAAGCGGCGCTGTCCCCGGACGCGCTGCGAGCGGCGCTGAAAGGGCAGCGGCTGCAGGATTGATCTCCTGCTCCACGATGGGCAGCGGGCGGCGCTTCGTCTGCTGGAACATCCGGCCCACATATTCGCCGAGGATGCCGAAGCACATGGCGTTCAGCGTGATCGACAGCAGCAGCAGCAGCGTGGTGGTGGCGAAGCCCGCCGGCCAGTCCGCCCCGAACAGCAGCCGTCCGCCGAGATAGCCGATCAGCAGCAGGAAGGTGACGGCGCCCACGATCAGCGCCACGGCCGAGGCGAAGCGCAGCGGCGCGAGGCTGTGGTTCAGCAGACCGTCGGCTGCCATCGACACCATCTTGCGCAGGGGAAACTTGCTTTCCCCCGCGATCCGTTCCTGCCGGTCATACAGGATGCCCACCTGGGAAAAGCCCATGGCGCTGATCAGGCCGCGCACATAGGGCGTGGTGTCCTCGATGCCGCGCAGCTCGTCGAGGATGCGGCGGTCCACCAGCCGGAACTCGCCCGCGTTCAGCGGCAGGTCGTCGTCTGACATGGCGCGGATCAGGCGGTAGAACAGCCGCCGGGCGAAGGCCGTCGTCGCGCCGTCGGGCAGGGAGCGGCGGATGCCATAGACGACCTGATGGCCCTGCTGCCACATCGCCAGCATCTGCGGGATCAGCTCCGGCGGATCCTGCAGGTCGCAATCGACCTGCACCGCGCAATCGCCGCGCGCCTGCTGATAGGCATAGAGGACCGAGCGGTGATAGCCGAAGTTGCGCGAATAGCGGATCACCCGCACCCGCTTGTCTCCGGCGGCGATGCGCGACAGCCGTTCGAAGGTGCGGTCGGTCGAATGATTGTCGGAAAACAGGATCTCGTACGATGCGCCGGGAATGCCGCGCAGCACGGTGGAAATCGCCTGATAGGCGCGATCGACGGTCGCTTCCTCGTTATAGCAGGGCACGATCACGCTGATCAGCATGCCAGCGCCTCCGCTCCGGCGGCCTGCCGCTCGGCGGCGATGGTGCGGGCCAGGCCTTCGGCGAGTGGGATGCCTGCCCGCCAGCCGCAGCCGCGCGCGGCGACATCGGGCGCGCCGATCAGCACCGGCGTTCCACCCGGCGGATCGGCAGGCCCGAAGCTGAGCAGGCCGGTGGGGGCCTCCAGTTCGGCGGCGATGCCCTCTGCGACGGCGCGCATCGTCGGCCCCTGCCCGGTGCAGAGGTTGACGATGGGGCTGGCGGGAGTGCGGGCGACGGCGATCAGCCCTTCGACGGCGTCGTCGACATGCATCAGGTCCCGCCGGTCGGTGGGGCGGGCTACATGGACGGGATGGCCCGCCATCAGGCGGCGGATGAGGCTGGGCACCAGAAAGCGGGTGGATTGCCCCGGCCCGTAGATGAGGGCGAGGCGGGCGCTGACGGTTGCGAAGGGCAGGCGCGGGGCCAGCATCGCGCCAAAGCGGGTGGCGGCCATGGCGCCGGCCGCATGGCTGTCGGCGGGTTCCTCGCGCTGGTCCTCGCGGTAGGGGGTGGCGATGGGCCCATATTCCGCCAGCGACGCGCCGCGCACCAGCGTGGCGGGCGGGCGCGGCGCCGAGGCGAGCGCCGCCAGCAGGTTCACGAACAGGGCCGGGCCTTCGGCAATGGCGTTCATGGCATCCGAAAGCCCGTCGGCCGGCCGGCGATGATCGCCGCTGGCGAGGTGGAAGACGATATCCGGTTCGAGACTGGCGGCGAGCGCCTCCATGGCGGCCCGGTCGGACAGGTCTGCCCGATCGACCGCGATGCCCTGAAGCGGCGCGAGGGGCGCCACGTCCGTCGTGGGGCGGACGAGCGCATGCACGGATGCTCCGTCGGCCAGCAGCCGCGCGCACAGGTGGCGGCCGATGAACCCGGCCGCCCCGGTCACCAGGATGCGCGCCCCCCGCACCCCGGACCCGTCAGGGCAGGAGTGCCGGTTCCGGCAGGGGCATCAGGAACTTGCCGCCCCCCTGCTCGAACCCGGCCTGCTGGCTTCGGATCTCGTCGAAGAAGTTCCACGCCAGCACCAGCAGAACGTCGGGCTTTTCCGCCTCGATCGCCTCCACGCCGCGGATCGGGATCTTCATCCCGGGGGAGAGAAGCCCGTGCTTCAGCGGGTTCTTGTCGACCAGGAAATCGATCCTGTCCGGCCCGATTCCGAAATAGTTGAGGAGCGTGTTGCCCTTGGCCGGGGCGCCATAGCCGGCGATCTTCTTTCCTTCGGACCTCAGCGCGTCGATCTTGTCGATCAGCTGGCGGCGCACGGCCTCGATCCGGGCGGCGAAGGCATCGTAGGTCACGCGGTCGTGGATGCCATAGGCTTCCTCGGCATCCAGCAGTTCCAGCACCGATTCCGAGGGGAAGCTGCCCAGCGATTCCCGCTGGAGCTGCACCCGCATGGAGCCGCCGTGGACGGCGATCGGATCCACATGCACCAGCCGGAAGCCGAAGCGTTCGCCCAGCCGCTTCAGCGACAGCAGGCTGAATTCCGAGACATGTTCCTGGTAGATGTTGTCGAAGCGGTTGCGCTTCAGCAGCTCCAGCGCCTGCGGCACCTCGATCACGAAGCTGCCGTCCGCCGCCAGCAGGATGGCGACACCCTGCATGAAGCTGTCGAGATCGCCGATATGGTTGAAGGTGTTGGTGGTGACGATCACCTTCGCCGGCCCGCGCGCCGCCAGCAGCTCCCGCGCGGTTTCGGGGTTGAAATAGGCGACATGCACTTCAACCCCGCGTTCCTTCGCGAGCGGCACCAGGTTGGCCGCCGGATCGACGCCCAGAGTTTTCGCCCCCAGCCGGATGCAGGCGCCCAGCAGCAGGCCGTCGTTGCAGCCGATGTCGACGATCAGCCCGCCGTCCGCCAGCTTCGTCAGCACCTGCGCGGTCTGTTCGAAATGCCCGTGCATCGTCTGCGCGCCGGACGGGACATAGAGATAATGGCGGAAGAAATCGGCCGGGATCTGGTCTTCGATCTGGATCAGCCCGCAATCGAGGCAGGCCGCCATGTCCAGCGAGAAGGCCGGCTGCGGCTTGGCGGCGTCTGCCGGGGGCACGAACATGTTGGCCGGCGGGTGGGCGCCCATCGGCAGGAACACATGGGGCGAAGGGGCGTTGCAGCATCTGCACTTGTCCATGGCGTCGCGCTCCTCAGGCCAGTTCGGGGGTGCGCGCGAACTGGCGCGCGAAGGCCCGGAACGTCTCGTGCATGAAATCGATCTGCGCATCGCCCAGGCCGTGGTGGCAGGCGAGCAGGATGCCGCCGCGCATCACATCGTCCGCGACCGGATAGCCGCCCGGCGCCGCCCGGTGGCGGACGGACTTCATCGCCGGCTGGCGCAGGATATTGCCGGTGAAGACGGGGCGGGTCTGGATGTCGCGCTGTTCCAGGAAGATCTGCAGGTCGCGCCGGGTGAAGGGTGCGCCGGCGCTGATCGTCAGCGGAAAGGCGAGCCAGCCGGTGCGCGCCGCGGGCATCTGCCGGGGCAGCAGGAACCAGTCCTCATAGGCGGTGAAGAACTGCAGGTGGCGGGCGAAATTGGCCTCGCGCGCGGCAATGTTCGCCTCCAGCTTTTCCAGCTGGATCAGGCCGAAGGCGGCGCCCATTTCGCTCGGCTCGAAATTATAGCCCAGCTCCTCGAACAGGAACTTGGCGTCATAGTCGATCCCGTCGAGATTGACGTTGAAGCGGTTCTCGATGGATTCCGAATCCACGAACAGCGACGAACTGCGGCCCCACGAGCGCAGCAGCAGCCCGCGCCGGTGATGTTCGCGCGTCTTCACGCAGACCATGCCGCCATTGCCGCCGGCATTGATGACATGGCTGCCATAGAAGCTGGTGGTGCTGATGTCCGCGCGGGAGCCGGTGGAGCGGCCGTGCAGCGTGGCCCCAAGCGTGTCGGCGCTGTCCTCCACCACCATCAGGCCATGCGCGTCGGCGATGGCGCGGATGCGATCCCAATCGGGCAGGTTGCCGATCAGCGAGGGGATCATCATGGCGCGGGTGTCCGGGCCGATCATCGCCTCGATCGCCTCCACATCGATGGTGGAGGTGCCGGGCGCGGCATCGACGAAGGCCGGCACCAGCCCATTCTGCACCAGCGGCGCGACGGTCGTCGCGAAGGTGAGAACGGGGGTGATGACCTCGCTGCCGGCGGGCAGGTCCAGCAGCTTCACGGCGAGGAAATTCGCCGAACTGCCGGAATTGACCATGATGCCGTGCGGCTTGTCGAACAGGCGGGCGACGCGGCATTCCATCTCGCGCACGTTGGTGCCCATCTGCGTGGAGCTGCGGAGAACGGCGACGACCGCCGCGATCTCCGGTTCTCCGTGAACCGTCTGACCATAATTCACGCGCATTGCTGAAGACCCCCATCTGGCAACGAAACCGCCGACACCCCTCCGTCGGCCGCACTCCCCCCGGCGAACGCATCGATCTGCGCCAGGGTGAATTCCGTCATGTCGGTGGCGCCGGACGCCCAGCGCCGGTACCAGTCGACCGTCATGTCGAGCGCCTGCGGCAGGGCAAGGCGCGGGCGCCAGCCCAGTTCGGCGCGCGCCTTCGCGCTGTCGAGCGCGAGCAGTCCGGCCTCGCGGCTGTCGCCGCCCGGGCCATAATGGAAGGTGGGGCCGCCCGGCCCCCAGGCCTCGGCCATCAATACCGTCATCCGGGCGACATCGACGGTGCCGTCGGCATCCGGCCCGAAATTCCAGGCGGTCGCCGCCTCGGCCCGGCCCGCCAGCAGCGCATCCGCCACCATCAGATAGCCGGACAGCGGCTCCAGCACATGCTGCCAAGGCCGGGTGCTGTTCGGATTGCGGATCAGCGTGGGGCTGCCGGCCAGCGTCGCCCGCACGATGTCCGGGATCAGCCGGTCTGCCGCCCAGTCGCCGCCGCCGAACACGTTGCCGGCCCGCACCGTCGCCAGCAGGGGCGCACCGGGCGCGGCGAAATAGGATCGGCGGAAGGCGCTGGCGACCAGTTCGGTGCCGGCCTTGCTGCTGGAATAGGGATCCTTGCCGCCCAGCGCATCGCTTTCGCGGTAGCCCCAGGGCCATTCGTTGTTCTCATAGCATTTGTCGCTGGTGACGACGACGATGCCCTTCAGCGAGGGCATCGCGCGGGCGGCATCCAGCACCACGGCGGTACCCACCACATTGGTGCGATAGGCCTCCACCGGGGACTGGTGGCACTGGCGCACGATGGCGTTGGCCGCCATGTGGATGACAAGGTCTGCGTCCAGCCCGTCGAGCGCGCGGGCATAATCCGCCTCGTCGCGGATGTCGCCGAAGCGGCCGTCGATCAGGGTGTCGAGACCCAGCACATCATGCAGGGACGGGGTGGTGGAGGGCGGCAGCGAGATGCCCGTGACATGGGCGCCCAGCTGCTTCAGCCACAGCGCCAGCCAGCCGCCCTTGAAGCCGCTGTGCCCCGTGAGCAGCACGCGCCGGCCCGCGAACCTGTCGCGGAGCCGGGCAGGATCGAAGCCCGTCCCCTCAGGCATGGGCCAGTTCGAGCTGGCGCGTGCCGCTGGGCTCGCGCGCGAAGCGAAGCCAGGGCGGGGGTTCCTCGCCCGCCATCGCGTCCAGCATGTCGCGGTCGCGCACCGTATCCATCGGGTGCCAGAAGCCGTGGTGGCGATAGGCGAACAGCTGCCCGTCCTCTGCCAGGCGGCGCAGCGGCGCCATCTCCAGCGGCTCGGCGTCGTCGGTCAGATAATCGAGCACGCCCGGCTCGAACACGAAGAAGCCGCCGTTGATCCAGGTTTCCTGCTTCTGCACCTTTTCCGAAAATTCCATCACCTGATCGCCCTGGATTTCCAGGCTGCCGAAGCGGGCGGGCGGGGTGACGGCAGTGACGGTGGCCAGCCGCCCGTGCGAGCGGTGGAAGGCGAGGAGCGCATCGATATCGATATTTCCTACCCCGTCCGAGTAGGTGACCATGAAGGTCTCGTCGCGGAGCCAGCCCTTCAGCCGCCGCAGCCGCCCGCCCGTCATGGTGGAGAGGCCGGTATCGACGACCGAAACCCGCCAGTCGACCGGGCGGCAGGGGGCGAGCTGCATCTCGCCGTTGCCCAGCGCGACGGTGAAATCATTGTTGAGGAGGTGGAGGCCCTGGAAGAAGGCCTTCATCTGCATGGCCTTGAAACCGCAGGCCACGACGAAGTCCGTGTGGTTCCAGCGGCTGTAGATATCCATGACATGGAGGATGACGGGCCGGCCGCCCACCTCCACCATGGGTTTTGGAACCCTGACGGTTTCCTCCGCGAGCCTCGATCCGAGCCCTCCGGCCAGCAGCACAACCTGCATCGCGCCCTCCCCGTGCATGGGTCACGCCCGGGCCCCGAAGCCGGACCATTCCGACTCCCGCCCTGGATGCCGAATGCTATTCAACCGGCGGCCGCAGCCCAAAGCCCATTCGGGAGACTATACCTTCGGCCCCGAACCCGGCGCCCACCTATCCCTGCGGTGAGGGCGGAAACGCGCGCGACCGGGCCATCGTTGCTGCGCTGCGGCAGGAAATTCTTGTGGATTCTCAAAAAAACGAATGAATCTGAGGCAGTTAGTGCAGCATATTGACAGTTAATAGCCATTAGGTAATTTGCGTTCACTGTGTCTGCGCAAAGCAGAGGCGGCAAAAGAACAAAGAAACAATCAAGAGGTAGGTCGCAACTCAAGTTCCCCCGCACGAAACCGTTACGCATGGCGACAGGATGACTGCGCCGGGGCGCTTGCGTTCTTCAGGATAACGCACAAATGACACTTTCTGCCTTGATTTCGCGCCCGTCCGGGCGCTGGGCGGCGCTTGCCCTCATCGGCGCCGTTCTGGTTGCCGCTTTCTTCTATGCCACCGGGGCGACTGCTCTTGCTGTCGGCGAAGTCGTTCGCCTTACATCGAAATTCCGGGTGATGAAGCCCGATCTCGTCACCGGGGTCGGCACCCAGGAAAGCGGCGCGACCGGCCGGATCACCAGCGGGCCGGTCAAATCCAGCACCGGCCGCATCTGGTGGTTCGTCGATTTCGATTCCGGCGTGGACGGGTGGGTCAACGGATCCAATCTTGCCAGCATCGGCAGTTCGCCGGCACTTCCGGTGATCAGCTTCACCGCTTCGCCGGCCAGCATCGCGCCGGGCGGCACCACGAAACTGAACTGGTCCGCCACCAACGCGACCGCCTGCACCGGCACGGGCGCCGGCATCGCAGGCGCCCAGCCGGTTTCGGGCAGCGCCAGCCTGTCGCCCACGGCCACCACCAGCTTCAGCCTGACCTGCACGGGCGCCGGCGGCAGCGCCGTCAAGCAGGTGACGGTGACGGTGACGTCGCCGTCCTCGACCGCGCCGGTCGTCACGCTCACGGCGTCGCCCTCGGCGATCACCTCGGGCGGCAGCAGCACGCTCACATGGTCCGCCAGCAATGCCACCGCCTGCACGGCCAGCGGCTCCGCCAGCTTCACCGGCGCGAAGGCGACCAGCGGCTATGTCGTGGTGTCGCCCGCCGCCTCCACCGCCTATTCGCTGACCTGCACGGGTGCGGGCGGCAGCGGCAGCGCGCTTGCAATCGTGGATGTCGGATCCGGCGGCGCCGGGGCCGCGGCGGCGTTTGCCGATCCGGACAACGGGAACATCCCCGACCGGGCGATGCACCCGATCGCCTTCCCGACCGCCGTGGGCTTCGGGCGGGTCACCTCCGTGCGGTCGCCCAACGCGGTCGTCTACAAGATCAACTCGCTTGCCGATGTCGCCGATCCGAACGACGGCAAGATCACCTACCGCGAATGTGCGCTCGCGCTGGCGGTGAACACCCCTTACGCCATCCCGGCGGGCCGGCCGCGCTATTGCGTGTTCGATGTCTCGGGCGCGATCGTGATGACGGCGCCTGCGCGGATCACCGTGCCGAAGCTCTACATCGCGGGGCAGACGTCTCCGGGCGGGATCGAGTTCCGGCTGGGCGCCAACTACAACCCGGTGGACAGCCTGATCGACACCCGCAACGGCGGCGATCACATGATCCTGCGCCATGTCCGCACGCGGACGGGCGAGCATGTCGGCCGCACCTCGCAGAACGGCGACCCGATCCGGCTTTCGGGCACGCGCTACCAGATCCTCGACCATGTCTCGACGATGTTCGGGACAGACGAGAGCCTGGACATGGTGTGCCGCGACTGCACGGTGCAATGGTCGATCATCGGGCCGAACATCTGCCGCAACGCGGGCCACACCTCGTCGCTGCACTGCAAGAGCTTCTTCCTGAAGCCGGCCGGCAATGTGACGATCGCCTACAACCTGATCCAGCACGGCGAGCAGCGCGGCCTGAACGCGGCTGTCGGCCTGCATCCGGCGGCGCCGGGCACGGCCATGCAGCTGGATGCGGTGAACAATGTGATCTATCACTTCGTGTCGGAAACGGGCCTTGTTTCCAACCAGTTCGGCAACAGCTACGCCAACTTCGTGGGGAACACGAACCTGCGCGGGCCGCGCTTCAACGCAGGCGACGGCAACTTCCTGGTGGGCCTGTATGGCGCGGCTGCCCAATATGCCTTCGGGTTCGACATCCACGCGAAGGACAATGTGACGCCGCACACCCGCGTCGCAGGCCAGTTCGGACAGACCGTGACCGATCTGTTCCGCGACCTGGCCGGTCTGGTGGTCGCCACCAACAACACGGCGTCCACCGTGTGCGGGCTGAACGCCAGCGGGCAGAAGGACTGTTCGAAGCTGGGCAAGGCCGTGGTGCAGGATGTGAAGCCCGCCATCGCGCCGGGCAACGCGGGCCTGTCGCTCAGGGCAGACCAGATCGCACGGCCGGAAGCGGCGATGCGGTCCGTGCTGTCGTTCGCCGGGGCCGACCTGTGCCGCGACGGCTCGTGCCGGGACAATGTCGACAAGCTCTACATGGACGATGTGAGCACCTGCGACCTTGCCCCCTATCTGATGGAAAAGGACTGGACCTCGACGGTTGCGGCCTCGGGCGGCTGGGCGCAGCTGACGCAGGGCCCGGCGAAGCTGGACAGCGACAATGACGGGATGCCCGATGACTGGGAATCGCGCTTCAAGGGCACGAACCCCAAGGGCTGGGATGCGAATGCCGATCCCGACGGCGACGGCTATCCCAACATCGAGGAGTATCTGAACTGGCTCGCCAGGGATGATGTCCGCTACGCCGGGCTGCTGGGCAGCGGCACGGCGCGGGTTCCGGCCTATAACTGCAACCGCGCAAAGGCGCCGGTGCAGTAACGATCCGGCCCTGCCGGACGGCGATGGCCGCGCTTTCCCCGGGGGAAGCGCGGCCATTCCCGTTTTGACGGTTGCGCCAAAAGGGCCATTGACACCGGTTACCAAACCTTCGATGCTGAACCGAACAAGGGACTGGGGAGGTTTCGTGACCCTGAAGATGCACATTGCGCGCCTGCGCAAGGTGGGCCGCTGATGGCCGACGCACCGCATCCGGACATGCGCGCGGCCGCGTTCGTGGCGGCCCGCCGCGAGGCCCGTGCGGCGCCTGTCTATCCGGGCGCCTGGCCGCTTTCCGAGGCCGAGGCCTATGCCGTCCAGGCGGACGCGATCGCGCTGTGGCCCGATGCGGTTGCCGGCTGGAAGGTCGGGCTGATCCAGCCGCCCTTCGCGCAGCAGCTGGGCCGCTCGCGGCTGTTCGGGCCGGTCTTTGCCCGGCATGTGGTGGCAGCAGCGGCCGGGCCTGCGGTCTTTCCCTGCATTCCGAACGGCTTCGCCGCCGTCGAGGCGGAATATGTGCTGAAGATCGGCGCCGATGTGCTCCCGTTCGAGGGCTGGGTTCCGGCGCAGGCCGCCGATCTGGTGTCGGCCGTCCATATCGGTGTCGAGCTGGCCGGCAGCCCGTTCCCCGGCATCAACGATCATGGCCCGCTGGTCACCATTTCGGATTTCGGCAACAATGCCGGGCTGATCCTGGGGCCGGAGCTGGAGGGCGGGCTGGCCGCGCTGGAGGACCATCGCTGCGCCATGTGGATCGACGGCGTGAAGATCGCGGACGGCGCGGCTGCGGGCATTCCCGGCGGGCCGCTTGGCTCCCTTGTGGAGCTGCTGAACCACAATGGCCGGATGGGGACGATGCTGCCCGCCGGGACGCTGGTTTCAACCGGTGCTGCCACCGGTGTCCATCAGGTGCGGATCGGCCAGCAGGCGGTCGCGGATTTCGGCGCCGACGGGCGCATCGCGGTTGCGATGGTGGAGGCGTCGGCGTGAGCGGGCTCTTGACCCGGCGCGCGCTGCTCGGGTCGGGGATCGCGGCGACCGCTGCGATCGGCGCGCCTTCGGTTCCCGATTCCGGCATCCGGCTGGACGCGGTGGATGTGCATCCGCCCGGCTATCCCACGGTGGAGGCGGTGAGGTGGATCGGCGAGGAGCTGGCGCGGGAAACCGGCGGGCGCATCCGCATCCGGCAGTTTCCGTCGGGCCAGCTGGGCGCCGAGGATGATACGCTGGGCTTCGCCCGCTATCACGCCATCCACTTCTGCCGGGTGGCGGTTGCGGCGCTCAACAATCCCTTCCCGGAAACCCGGGTGCTGGCGCTGCCCTATGCCTTCCGCTCGACGGCGCACATGCGCCGGGTGGTGGATGGCCCCATCGGCACGGACCTGCTGAACATCTTCGAAGGGCGCGGGCTGGTGGGCCTGGCCTATTATGATGCCGCGCCGCGCAGCTTCTACAATATCCGCGGGCCGATCGACACGCCGGCCGATCTCGCCGGGCTGAAGATCCGCAGCCCGCTGTCGGACATGGTGCTGGAAACGCTGGCCGCCATGGGGGCGAACCCCACGCCGCTGTCGTTCGGGGGCGTCTTCTCGGCACTGGAAACCCATCTGATCGACGGGGCCGAGAACAATCTGCCCAGCTTCGAAAGCAGCCGCCATTTCGAAACCGCGCGTTTCTGGTCAGAGACGGAGCACAGCCACAGCCCGGACGCGCTGCTGATGTCGAAGGCGGCGTTCGATGCGTTGGCCCCGGCCGACAGGGACCTCTTGAAGGACATCGCCCGCCGGTCGGTGCAGGTGATGCGCCAGAGCTGGGACGCGCGCGTCGCGGACGCCCGGCGCGCGGTGCTGGAGGCCGGGGTGGCGATCAACCGCCCCGATCCCGCCCCCTTCATGGCCGCCGTCGAGCCGGTGGTGCGGCGCTACACCGCCGATCCGGTTCTCGGCCGCCTCCATTCCCGTATCCAGGCAGAGGGCTGAGCCATGCAGCGTCCTTCCTTCAGCCGCCTGCTCGACAAGGTGGAGGCCGCCTGCCTCGCCGGGGCGGGCGTCACGCTGGTGTCCATCGCGCTGCTTCAGGCCTGGCAGGTGTTCGGCCGCTATGTGCTCAACGCCTCCCCCGGCTGGACAGAGCCGCTGGCGCTGATCCTGATGGGGTTGACGGTGATGCTGGGTGCTGCCGTCGCGGTGCGGCACGAAACCCACTTCCGGTTCGGCATGATCGCGGAAGGCGGATCGCCCGCCCGCCGGGCCGGGCTGACTTTGCTGTCGCGGCTGGTGGCGGCGGGCAGCGGGCTGCTGATGGCGATCCATGGCACGCGGCTGCTGCTGGATGACTGGGCGGTGCCGATGGCGGGCGCGGGCGTTCCATCCGGCCTGCGTTTCCTGGGGCTGGCGCTTGGCGGGCTGCTGATCCTGATCTTCGCGCTGGAGCGCATCCTTGGCGGCGGGCCTCGCCCGCAGGAGACGGAATGATGGCGGTGTGGACGCTGTTCCTGGTGTTCGCGGCCGCGCTGCTGCTGGGCGTGCCCGTGGGGTTCGCGCTGCTGGCGTCGTGCGTTGCGACGGCGCTGGTGCTGGGGCTGCCGCTGATCGCCATCTTCCTGAAGATGGGGTCGGACGTGGGCAGCGTGGCGCTGCTGGCGATCCCGCTGTTCATCTTCACCGGCGAACTGATGCTGCGCGGCGGCCTGTCTGACCGGATGATCGCGCTGGCGACGGCGCTCGTCGGCCATGTGAAGGGCGGACTGGGGCAGGTGGCCGTCGTGGGCTCCACGCTGTTCGGCGGGGTTTCGGGATCGGCCATCGCGGACGTGTCGGCCGTGGGCGGTACGATGATCCCGCAGATGGTGAAGAAAGGCTATGGCGCGGACTTCGCCGTGAACGTCACGATCACGGCGGCGCTGGTGGCGCTGCTGGTGCCGCCCTCGCACAACATGATCCTCTATTCGGCGGCGGCCGGGGGGCGGATTTCCATCACCGACCTGTTCGCGGCGGGCCTGCTGCCGGCGGGGCTGCTGGCCGTGGCGCTGATGGTGACGACCTGGCTGATCGCGCGGCGGCGCGACTATCCCTCGCTGCCGTTCCCCGGCTGGCGGGCCGTCGCGCGGACTGGCGTGGCCGCGATCCCCGGCCTGATGCTGGTGATGATCATCTTCGTCGGCATCCGGGCCGGGATCTTCACGGCTGTCGAAAGCGCGTCGGTCGCCGTTGTCTATGCCACGCTGATCACCGGCCTCGTCTATCGCCAGCTGGGCCCGGCTTCGTTCGCGAAGGCGGCGACGGGCGCTGCGGGCACGGCGGCGCGGGTGCTGTTCGTGATCGGCGCGGCCGGGGCCTTCGGCTGGCTGATGGCGCTGCTGGAAATCCCTGCCGCCATGGTGGACCTGCTGAAGGGCATGA
Source organism: Sandaracinobacter sp. (assembly GCF_041909755.1). Classification (NCBI taxonomy): domain Bacteria; kingdom Pseudomonadati; phylum Pseudomonadota; class Alphaproteobacteria; order Sphingomonadales; family Sphingosinicellaceae; genus Sandaracinobacter; species Sandaracinobacter sp. The sequence continues at coordinate 16,891 of NZ_JAYRCW010000015.1, read as the reverse complement.
CCGATCAGCCGGTTGTCGTGCTGCTGCTGATCATCCTGATCCTGCTGATCCTGGGCACCTTCATGGACATGGCGCCGCTGCTGATCATCGGCACGCCCATCTTCCTGCCGGTGGTGAAGGCCTATGGGATTGACCCGGTGCATTTCGGCGTGATCATGATCCTGACCTGCGGGATCGGGCTTATCACCCCGCCCGTGGGATCGGTTCTGTTCGTGGGAACGGGGATTGCGAAGGTGCCAGTCGAAACGGCGATGAAGACCATCTGGCCCTTCTATGTGGCCTGCATGGCCGTGCTGCTGCTCGTCACCTTCGTGCCCTGGCTGTCGCTTGCGCTGCCTGCCCTTCTCTAGCCTGCTGCTGGCGGCGTCGGCGGCGGCCGCGACGCCTGCGCCCGTTTCGATCGGCACCGCGCGGGGGCTTCAGGCCCTGTTCGTGGCGGAAGCCGGCAAGGTGGAGGCGCTGGAGAAGGCCGGGGCCAATCCGCCGGGCCATTATTTCCATCCGCTGTCCATGCCGGGCGGGCCGCTGACAGAGCTGTTTCCGGCCGACCATGTGCATCATCGCGGCCTGTTCTGGGCCTGGCGGCAGGTGCTGGTGGATGGCAAGCCCGCCGCGAACAGCTGGCTGATGACGGGCCTGAAGTTCCGCAGCATGGGCGTTTCGCGCAGCCACGACGGCACCCGGCTGGAGGCGGTGGGCCGCTGGCGGGTGGACGGCGACGATGTGCTGGAAGAACGGCTGTCGGCGCGGGTGACCGGCACGACGATGACGCTGGATCTGGGGCTGACCCCGCTGGTGCCCGGCCTGTCGCTGGGCGGCAGCCCCGACGACAAGGGCTATGGCGGCCTCTCGCTGCGGCTGGTCCATTCGGACCGTCTGCGGTTCGAGGGCGGCGGCCGGGTGGTGGCGCCGGCCGTGGGGCCTGTGGCGGCCGGGCCGGACGTTCGGATGACCTGGGATGCCGGCACGCCCGTTCCCGTCGTCGCCGTGCGGATGGCCTGCACCGCAGATGGCGCGCCGGTGACGATGTGGGTGCTGCGGCGCGAACATTCGATGCAGAATTGCGTGTGGCCGGGGCCGCAGCCGGTTTCGCTGCCCATGGGCCGCACGGTGCGGCTGGGGCTGAAGCTGGTGGTTGAGCCCTGACTGGCGCGCGGCGAACGGGGAGGCTATCTGCCTGAAGATGAAGAAGAGCCGGCAGCCCACCATCAACGACGTGGCCCGAGAGGCCGGCGTGTCCAAGAAGACGGTGAGCCGGGTCATCAACCAGTCGCCGCTGCTGAACGACGACACCCGCGCCCGGGTGGAGGCGGTGATCGCGGAGCTTGGCTATGTGCCGAACCCGCAGGCCCGCGCGCTGGCGCTGCGCCGCAACTTCCTGATCGGCCTGGTTCACGACAATCCAAATGCGCAGACGGTGCTGCGCGTGCAGCGCGGCATCCTGGAAGTGCTGCGCGGGACGGAGTTCGAGCTGATCGTGCGGCCGGTGGATCGCGGATCGCCCACCATGCTGGAGGATGTGCGCGCCTTCCTGGAACGGCAGCGCCCCTATGGCGTGCTGCTGCTGCCCCCGATTTCCGAGAATGACGCGCTGGCCCAGCTGTGCGTGTCCATCGGCTGCCGCTATGTGCGCATGGGGTCCGCGATGCTGGACGGGCCGGATCACATGGTCGCCTCCAACGACCGGGAGGCGGTGAAGGAGGCCGTGACCTATCTGATCGAGATGGGGCATCGCCGCATCGGGCTGGTGCAGGGGCCGCATGGGTTCCGCTCGGCCGCGGAGCGGCGCGCCGGGTTCGAGGCGGCGCTGGAAGCCGCCGGCATCAGCCAGCCGCGCAGCCTGATCGCCGACGGCACCTATACCTTCGAGAGCGGGCTGCAGGCCGGCGAGCGGCTGCTGGACCTGCTGCCGAGGCCGACGGCCATTTTCTGTTCGAACGACGAGATGGCGGCGGGCGTGCTGCATGTGGCGCGCCAGCGCGGGCTGGACGTGCCGGCCGACCTGTCCATCGTCGGCTTCGACGACACCAGCCTTGCCGCGCATATCTGGCCGCCGCTGACGACGGTGCGCTGGCCTGTCGCCACCATGGCGCGGTCTGCCGCGCTGAAGCTGGTGGGCGGCATGGAGGGCGAGGCGGTGGAGGAGCCCTCGCTGTTCCTCTCCTCGCTCATCCGCCGGGCGTCGGCCGCCCCGCCGCGCGGCTGAGCGCTAGTCCGGGCGGGCGGCGCGGGCCCCCGCCAGCGCGCTGCCGGCGCAGGCGGCGGTGATCGCGGCAATTCCGGCCCATTGCAGCGGGTGCAGCGCTTCCCCCAGCACCAGCAGCCCGGCCAGCGCGCTGACGGCGGGCGACGCGCTCATCAGCACGCCGAACAGCTTCTGCGGCAGCCGCCTCAGCGCATGGATGTCCAGCAGGAAGGGCAGGGCGCTGGACAGCAGCGCGATGACGAGGCCGGTCGCCAGCACGTCGGGCGTGAGCAGCGCGCGGCCGGCATGGGCGGCGCCCAGCGGCACCACCAGCAGCGCCGCGATCGCCATGCCCGCCGCCACGCCCTGCCCGCCCAGATGCGCGACCCTGCCGCCGACCGCGACATAGACGCCCCAGCACAGCGCCGCCGCCAGCGCGAAGCCCATGCCGCGCCAGTCCAGCCCGGCTTCCCCCGCGCCCCGCGGCAGCAGCACGAGCCCCGCAAGCGCCAGCGCGATCCACAGCAGGTCCAGCCCCCGGCGCGAGGCGAGGAGCGCGACGCCGAGCGGGCCGAGCACCTCGATGGAGATGGCGATGCCGAGCGGGATGGTGGCGAAGGCGCGGTAGATGAGGATGTTCATCAGCCCCAGCATCGCGCCATAGGCGAACAGGTTGCGCCAGCCCGCCGCGTCCAGCCGCAGCCGCCACGGCCGCAGCGCAAGGCCCAGCAGGATCGCGGCCAGCCCGATCCTGAGGGCCGCCACGCCTTCGGCCCCGACGGCCGGGAACAGCGTTTTGGCGAAGGCCGCGCCTGTCTGCAGCGAAATGAGCGCGCCGAGTGCGGCCGCGATGGCGAGGCCTTGCGATCCCGCCGGGGTCGTGGTTCCGGGGCGCGCGGCCATTCAGCTGCGGCCGCACCGGCATTCGGCCTTCATGCCCTTCATCCCTTCGGCCCTCCGTTCCCGTGCGCGCAGCATAGCGATCGGCCCTGCGCCTCGCCATGCCCCTTGAACCGGACTCTGACACCGGTTACCATGTTGCAAATCCATGGGGAGATTCCGATGTTCGACAAGGTCTTTCAGGCCACCCATCCCGACATGATGGACGGCGCGGCGAACCAGCAGCTGCGCGACCGATACCTGGTGCAGGGCATGTTCGTGCCCGGCAAGGTGGTGCTGAACTACAGCCACAACGAGCGGTTCGTGATTGGCGGCGCAGTGCCCGACGGCGGGCCGGTGCAGCTGCCGCTGCAGCAGGTTCCGCAGAGCGCAGCGGGCAAGCCCTTCCTCGAGCGGCGCGAGCTGGGCGTGGTGAACATCGGTGCGCCGGGTGCCGTCACGGTCGATGGCCAGCGGTTCGAACTGGCGAACAAGGAAGCGCTCTATGTGCCGATGGGCTCGGTGGAGGTGCGCTTCGAAGGCGAGGGTGCGCGCTTCTACCTGGCGAGCCTTCCGGCCCACAAGGTGCTGCCGCTGAAGCGCATCACCATGGCAGAGGCCAATCCGCTGGAGCGCGGCGGGCTGGAGACATCGAACCATCGCACCATCTATCAGCTGGTGATTCCCGGCGTGTGCGATTCGTGCCAGCTGCTGATGGGCCTGACGGTGCTGCAGCCCGGCAGCGTCTGGAACACCATGCCGCCGCACCTTCACGACCGGCGCAGCGAGATCTATCTCTACTTCGATCTGGAGGGGGATGACCGGGTGTTCCACTACATGGGCGAGCCGGACGGCATGCGCCACATCCTGATCGGCAACGAGGAGGCGGTTATCTCGCCACCCTGGTCGATCCACATGGGGTCGGGCACGAAATCCTATGCCTTCATCTGGGCGATGGGGGGCGAGAACCTCGACTATACCGACATGAACGTCCTCGACATCTGCCAGCTGAAGTAGGGAAGCCGACATGGCGATTTCGTTCAGCCTGGAGGGCAAGGCCGCGCTCGTCACCGGCGCCAACACCGGGATCGGGCAGGCGATCGCGGTGGCGCTGGCAGAGGCCGGCGCCGACGTGGCGGTCGCGGGGCGCAGTGAACCGTCTGAGACGCTGGCGCTGATCGCGGCGGCTGGCCGCAAGGCGGTGAACATCCGGGCTGACCTCTCCACCATCGAGCCCTGCGCGCGCGTGGTGGACGAGGCGCTGGCCGGGCTGGGCCGGATCGACGTGCTGGTGAACAACGCCGGCATCATCCGCCGCGATGATCTGCTCCGGTTCAGCGAGGCCGACTGGGACGCCGTGATGGACACCAATCTGAAGACGCTGTTCTTCCTGAGCCAGGCGGCGGCCCGCCACATGGCGGCGCGCGGATCGGGCAAGATCATCAACATCGCCTCGCTGCTGACCTTCCAGGGCGGCATCCGCGTGCCCAGCTATGCGGCGGCGAAATCGGGCGTCGGCGGCGTCACCAAGGCGATGGCGAACGAACTTGCGCCCATGGGCGTGCAGGTGAACGCCATCGCGCCCGGCTATATCAGCACCAACAACACCGCCGCGCTGCAGGGCGACGAGACCCGGAACCGGCAGATCCTGGAGCGCATCCCGACCGGCCGCTGGGGCATGCCCGCCGATATCGCGGGCGCCGCCATCTTCCTCGCGTCGCCCGCGTCCGACTATGTGACGGGCCATGTCCTCGCCGTCGACGGCGGATGGCTGGCGCGATGACGGCCCGCACCGTCTTTCTGGGCGAACTGCTGGTGCGGCTGTCCGCCACGGGCAGGCAGCTGCTGACGACGACGCCCGCGCTGGACGTGCATGTCGGCGGGGCCGAGGCGAATGTGGCCGTGGGCATGGCGATGCTGGGGGCAGACACCGCGATGGTGTCGGCCGTGCCCGCCAACGCCTTCGGCCAGCGGGCGATCGCGCATCTGGCGGCCGCCGGGGTGGATGCGCGCGGCGTGATCGAGGCGCCGGGGCGCATGGGCCTTTATGTGCTGACGCCGGGCGCAGGGCTGCGTGCGTCGGACATCCTCTATGACCGGGCCGACAGCGCCTTTGCGCGGACGGGGCCTGGCAGGTTCGACTGGGCCGCCCTGCTGAAGGGGGCGTCGCGCCTGCACCTTTCGGGAATCACACCCGCGCTGGGGCCGGGCAGCGCCGCGCTGGCGCTGGAGGCAGCCGACGCGGCCGAGGCGGCCGGCGTGGCGATCAGCTTCGACGGCAACTACCGCGCCCGGCTGTGGGAGGCGTGGGACAGCGACCCGAAATCCATCCTGACCCGGCTGGTGGGGAAGGCCGACATCCTGTTCGGCAACCACCAGGACATCGGCCTGCTGCTGGGGCAGCCGGTGCCCGGCGAGGGCGCGGCGCGGCGTCGGACGGCGGCTGAACGCGCCTTCGCGGCCTTTCCGAAGCTGAAGCTGATGGCTTCCACCGCGCGGCATGCCCTTGATGCGGACCGGCACGGCATTTCCGCGCGGATCGACACGCGCGAGGGCGGCCACCAGACGGACGAGGTGCTGGTGTCCGGCATCGTGGACCGGATCGGCGCGGGCGATGCCTTTGCCGCCGGCGTTCTCGCGGCTCTGGATCGCGGGCATGATGTGGCGGAGGCCGCCGAATGGGGGCTGGCGCTGACGGCGCTGAAGCACAGCCTGCCGGGCGATGCGAGCCTGTTCGGCCCGGCCGACATCGAGGCGTTCCGCGCCGGCGCGCGCGATGTGCGCCGCTGAAGTCAGCCGGCGCAGTGTCCTTGCGGGGATCGCCGCTTCGCCCGTCGCGCTGAAGGCAACGGCCCTTGACGTCGAAGCGCCCGCGGGCCGGTTCCGCGGCACGACGGAGCAGGGGGTGCGCGCATTTCGGGGCATCCGCTATGGGCAGGCGGCGCGGTTTCAGGCCCCCGTTGCATCCGCCCCCTTGCGCGAAATTCAGGCGGCGGACCGCTTCGCCCCTTCCGCGCCGCAGCGCGGCCCCGTTGCCCCGCAGAGCGAGGACTGCCTGTTCCTGAACATCTGGACCCCGGCGGCGGATGCGGCGCGGCGGCCCGTGCTCGTCTATTTCCATGGCGGGGCCTATTCGACCGGAACCGTGGCGGAGCCGCGCGTGGACGGGGCGGCGCTGGCAGCGAAGGATTGCGTGGTGGTGACGGTGAACCACCGGCTGAACGCGCTGGGCTATCTGCGGCTTCCGGGTTTTCCCGACGCGGCGAACGCCGGGCAGCTGGATCTGCTGCTTGCGCTGCGCTGGGTGCAGGCGAATATCGGGGCGTTCGGCGGTGACGCCGGCAATGTCACGCTGTTCGGCCAATCGGGCGGCGGGGCAAAGATCATCACGCTGATGTCCATGCCCGCCGCGCGGGGGCTGTTCCGGCGGGGCTGGACGATGAGCGGGCAGCAGGTCACCGCCCAAGGCCCGCAGAACGCCGCGCGCCGGGCGACGGCCTATCTGGCGAAGCTGGACGGCGATCCCGCGACGCTTGCCATGGAGCGGCTGGTGGCGGCGTTGGATGCGGTGGATCCCGTTCTCGGCGGCGCGCTCTATTTCGGGCCGGTGCTGGATATGCGCCACCTGCCGCGGCATCCGTTCTTTCCCGATGCCGATCCGGCCGCGCTGCCCATTCCGCTGGTGCTGGGCAACACCATTGCCGAAACGCGCGCCTTTTTCCCGCGGGGCCATCCCAAGCGCGCCGGGCTGGATTGGGGAAACCTGCCCGCCCGGCTGGGGCCGGAACTGAAGGTGGATATCGACCCGGACTGGGTGATCGCGCAGTTCCGCGCCCACGCGCCCGCCATCACGCCCGACACGCTGTTCATCCGCGCCACCACCGCCGCCCGCAGCTGGCGCGGCCAGATCATCGAGGCGGAGGAACGGGCAAGGGCGGGCGCGCCGGCCCATGTCTATCAGCTGGACTGGCGCGAGGCGGCCCATATGGACGACATTCCGCTGCTGTTCGGCACCACGGCGGACCTGGCCGATTTTCCGGTGCGCGACGCCATGATGGCGGCGCTGATGCGCTTCGCCCACACCGGCGATCCGGGCTGGCCGCCCCATCGCCTGCCGGATCGGGCGACGATGATCTTCGATCAGGCGGCGCGGGTGGAGAACAACCCCCGCGCGTTCGAGCGGGAGCTGTTCGCGCGCGTGCCCTATGTTCAGCCCGGCAGCTGAGGCATGCGCCGCGCCGGTTGAACTGACCGTGGCGCGAACCTCCTAGGGTTGCTGCCGCATGGCCCGGTCGCGGGCGGACAGCGGCTCCTGGATGGGGCCTTTCTGGCCCGGATAGAGGCCGGATTTCGGCTCCATCGTATCGAGGTTCCAGTCCGCCTCGATGAAGGGCGCGCGGGTTTGCGCCATCTTCGGGAAGCCGCCGACCTCGCTTTCGCTGTCGATGATCTCGCCCCGGCCCTCGGCGATGAAGAACAGCACGCGCAGGTCGTGCATGTCCCGATCCCACGGACGGGCGCCCGCGTTGGCGAGAAGATGGGTTTCGACATCGCGCGCCGCGAGGACAGGAAGACCGGCGGGCCAGCTGACGGGGCGGGCGGAGTCGATCAGCTTCGCCTGCGTTTCGCCATAGCGGCCGAACGGGGGAAGGGGCGCGCCCGTCCAGTCCACGGCGAGATTGTCGCGGCCGTGATAGAGAAGGTCGCCGTCGCCGCCCAGCATCAGGAAGGGCAGGCCGGGCGCGGTGGAGGGGCCGCCGCGCAACACATTGCCCACGGCAGACAGCTCGCCGGTCTGGTAGGGCTGACCGGCCCATTCCAGCGCCATCAGGTTATAGTGGATGGCGCGCCGGCCCGGATCATAGATCAGGTTGTTGACGACCGAGGCCTTCACCCCGCCCTTCAGCAGCGGGTTCCGTTCCACATTGTGGGCATAGACATTGCGCCAGATCAGGATGTCGGTGGCGTTGTCGTGGATCAGCGTCCCCTTGCTGTGCTCGCCCTTCGGGTGGCTGGCGTCGGCAAGCCCCTCAGACAGGAGATTGTAGCTGAAGGTGATGCGGTTGCTGGTGCCGGCCCGCCATTCATCCGGCGTGCGGCCCTTGAAGCGGGGGCCGGAGGCCGAGAGATTCTCGTCGATCCCCCAGCTGAAGGTGCAATGATCGACGATCACGTTGCGCGCGGCGATGGTGGAGAGCGCGTCGGGATCCCAGCCGCTGTCCGGCCCCTGCCCGTCGACGCCCGAGCGGACGCGGATATGGCGGATCACGACGTCGTGCGTCTTCAGGTCGATGCCGGTGCGGATGAGGGTGATGCCCGGCGACGGCGCCGTCTGCCCGGCGATGGTGAGATAGGGCTCGCGGATGTCGAGGACGGTGCGGCCCATGTCGATCACGCCGCCGACTTCGAAGACGATGATTCGCGGGCCCTTCGCCGCGATTGCGGCCTTCAGGCTGCCGGGGCCGTCGGCCGCCAGCGTGGTGACGCGCAGGATGCGCCCGCCGCGCCCACCCGGCGTTTCGGCCGCCGCCCCGACGGCGCCCGGGAAAGCCTGCGCCGCCTGCACGGACGGCGCCGCGATCAGCAGGCCAAGCAGAAATGCCACAGCTTTCATCAATGTCCTCCCCCGTGCCTTTTACGGCATCATGCGTGTCTTGACAGCGGCTCGCAGCTGTCTCAATGTCCTTATGACACCGGTTACTTCAGGGCAACCGGCGTGACAAACCGAGAATGACCGCGAACAGGCGGCGTAGAGGGAGGAGCGGATTTTCCGGCGGGAGGCCGGGGGGTCCACCAGACAGGAAGCGGCCGAATCGGGGCTGATTTCCACTCTTCGCCAGACTTGCGACCGGAATTGCCACCGGTGTCATGCCGTTCCTGACAAGGCCGGACCAGTTTAGGGGAGAGTGAAGCATGAACCGTCCTGCCATGATCGTCCGGGGTGCGCGCCTCGGCACTGCCGTCGCCCTGGCGCTTGCCGCCAATGCCGCCTGGGCGCAGACCACGCCGGCAGCCGACGGCGCCGCCGCATCGGCGGAGGATATCGTCGTCACCGGCTTCCGCGCCTCTCTGGATGCCGCGCTGAACGTGAAGCGCGACGAAACCGCGATGGTGGACGTGATCAAGGCGACGGACATCGCCGCCTTCCCGGACACCAACCTTGCGGAATCGCTGCAGCGCATTCCCGGCGTGACGATCGACCGCGACGCGGGCGAAGGCCGGCAGATCTCCGTCCGCGGCCTGGGGCCTGAATTCACCCGCGTCCGCCTGAACGGGATCGAGGCGCTGGCGACGACGGGCGGCACCGACAGCTCGGGCGGTTCGAACCGCTCGCGCGGGTTCGACTTCAACGTGTTCGCCTCGGAACTGTTCAGCCAGATCACGGTGCGCAAGAGCGCGTCGGCCGATGTGGAGGAAGGCTCGCTGGGCGCCACGGTCGATCTGCAGACCGCCCGGCCGTTCGACTATGACGATTTCGCCTTCGCGGTGGGCGGCAACCTCGTCTGGAACGACCTGTCGAAGGATCTGACGCCGCGCGCCTCCGCGCTCATCTCCAAGACCTTCTTCGACGGCAAGCTGGGCATCCTGGTGTCGGGCGCCTATTCGAAGCGCAAGCTGTTCGAGGAAGGCTTCAGCTCCGTCCGCTATGACAACGGCCCGTCGTCGGGCGGCTTCTGCTCCCCCACCGGCGTGACGCCCGTGGTGCCCAACACCGGCGCCACCTGCGGCGCGGCGGCGACAGGCACGCCGCGCCTGCCCAACACGCCGGCGAATGTCGCGGCCTATCAGGCCGCCAGCAGCGCCGCCAATTTCCATCCCCGCCTGCCGCGCTATGGTCGCCTCACCCACGACCAGCAGCGCATCGGCCTGACCGGCGCCATCCAGTTCGAGCCGTCGGACAACACGAAATTCACCGGGGAAATCCTCTATGCCGATCTGAAGTCCACCCGGCAGGAGGATTTCCTGCAGGCCATCTCGTTCAGCCGGAACATCGGCCAGGGCGGCAAGTCGCAGACGAGCGTGCTGGAAACCGAATATGACGCCAATGGCGGGCTGCTCTATGGCCGCTACAACGGTGTCGATATCCGGTCGGAATCGCGCTTCGACGAGCTGCGCACCAAGTTCCTGCAGGGCACGCTGCTGTGGGAGCAGAAGCTGGCCGACAACCTCCAGCTCGCGGTGCTGGGCGGCACCTCGTCCTCGCGCTTCCGCAACCCGGTGCAGACGACGACCACGCTCGATGTCGCGAACGTGAACGGCTACAGCATCGACTTCCGCGGCGACGACCGCCTGCCGGAGATCAGCTATCCGTTCGACGTCACGTCGAACAGCGGCGCGGGGCTTGGCCTCATCACCAGCCCGACCGGGCAGATCACCGGCTCGGAAATCCGCATCCGGCCGCAGGGCGCGACCAACACCTTCGATACCATCCGCATGGACCTGACCTGGGACATGGTGCCCGAGGAATTCAGCCTGAAGCTGGGCGGCGCCTACAAGAAATATGGCTTCGACACCTGGGAGTATCGCCGGGTCAACCAGTCCGACACGATCACGGCGCTGCCGGCCGGCACCACGCTGGCCGATGTGACGAAGCTGCTGACGGGCTTCGGCCACAACCTGGACCTGCCGGCGAACACGCCGACCAGCTGGCTGATCCCGGATCTCAACAAGATGGCCGCCGCCTACGACATCTATTGCAACTGCCTGAAATCCGGCGCCGCCGGCGGCCCTGGCGATTTCACGCTGTCCAGCATCACCAACGGCAATGCGCGCGGCAACAACCGCGCCGTGACCGAGAAGGACACCAGCTTCTACTTCCAGTTCGATTTCGCCAAGGAGCTGTTCGGCATGCCGCTGCGCGGCAATGTCGGCATGCGCTATGTGAAGACGGAGCAATCCGCGACCGGCTATCAGGCGGCCGGCGGCGGCACCGCGGTGACCGTGGACCAGACATACGAGGACTGGCTGCCGTCGATGAACCTGTCGCTGGCGGTGAAGCCCAACTTCTATGTCCGCTTCGCGGCGGCCAATGTGATGGCCCGGCCCAGCCTTGGCTTCCTGTCGCCGGGCGGTTCCATCTCCACCACGGGGAACCTCACCATCACGTCGGGCAACCCCTATCTGCAGCCGTTCCGCGCGACGACCTTCGACGCCAGCTTCGAATATTATTTCGAGGACGGCGGCCTCATCGGCGTCGGCCTGTTCTACAAGGACATCGGCACCTACGTGCAGCAGCTGCGCACCAACGTGCCCTACAACCAGACGGGCCTGCCGCTTTCGCTGCTGCCACCGAACTTCACCGGCGAGGAAGTGTTCCAGGTGACGACGCCGGTGAACACCGAAGGCGGGCCGCTGAAGGGCTTCGAGATCAACTGGCAGCAGCCCTTCACCTTCCTGCCGGGCAAATGGGCCAATTTCGGCACGCTGTTCGCCTATACCCGCGTCTATTCGAAGATCGACTATGTGACGTCGCCCACCAACCAGACGATCATCCGCGAGGACCTGATCGGGCTGTCGCCGGAAAGCTGGAGCGGCACCTTCTATTATGACGGGCCGAAGTTCGATGCGCGGGTTTCGGCCAGCTATCGCAGCGCCTTCCTGCAACGGGTGCCGGGCCAGAACAACAACGATGTCGAAGGCAAGAACAGCACGCTGAACGTCGATTTCAAGCTGGGCTACAAGCTGACCGAGCAACTGGAGCTGACGTTCGAGGGCACCAACCTGACCGACGAGTTCAACGACCAGTTCATCGGTCGGGACCGGAACAGCCCGGTCGTCTATCACCACACCGGCCGCCAGCTGATGTTCGGCGCGCGCTTCACCTACTGACCCCCAATGGTGCGCGTGCCGGCGGCGGCGGTTGCCCTTCTCCTTCCGGGCAGCCTCGCCGCCGCCTCCCCGCCCCCCCTGGCCCTGCCTGTTGCGTTTCCGGGTGCCGAGGGGGCGGGGCGCCTCTCTGCCGGCGGGCGGGGCGGCGTGGTGCTGAAGGTGACGACCCTTGCCGACAGCGGGCCGGGCAGCCTGCGCGCGGCGATCATGGCAAAGGGCCCGCGCACCATCCTGTTCGACGTGTCCGGCACGATCCGGCTGCAATCCGATCTCGTCATCCGCGAGCCGCGCCTGACGATCGCGGGCCAGTCCGCGCCAGGCGGCGGGGTGACGCTGGCCGATCATGGGCTGGTGATCCGCGCTGATGATGTGGTGGTGCGCCACATCCGGGTGCGCCGGGGCGACACCGGCGGAGAGGGCGACGCCATCTGGATCGCGGGCGGCAGCCGCATCATCCTCGATCATGTGACGGCCAGCTGGTCCACCGACGAGACGCTGTCCGTTTCCGGCCCGCGTGATGGCGAGCCGCCGCGCGACGTGACGGTGCAATGGTCGATCATCGCGGATTCCCTGCGCCGTTCCGTTCATGCGAAGGGCGACCATGGCTATGGCAGCCTCGTGCGCGGCAGCCGGGGCGCCCGCTACAGCTTCCACCACAATCTCTGGGCGAACCACCAGGCCCGCATGCCCCGGCCCGGCAACTATCTGTCGCCAGAGGAAGATGCCGAAGGGCCAGTGATGGAGTTCCGGTCCAACCTGTTCCACAACTGGGGCGGCAAGGCGTCGGGCTACAACAGCGACAGCGGCAGCCGGGCGCGCTACAGCTTTATCGACAACGCCTATTCGCCGGGGCCGGACAGCAAGGGCCGTCTCGCCTTCCGCGAGGAGAACCCCGGCGCCTCGGCCTGGTTTTCCGGCAACAGCATGGCAGGCGTGGTACCGGCAGACCCCTGGTCGCTGGTGGAGGGCTCGGATCGCCCCGGCTATCGGCTGGCCGCGCCCGTTTCGGCAGGGCCGGTCGCAGCGGACCCGCCCGCTGCCGCCGCCCCACGCATCCTCGCCGGCGCAGGCGCCTCCTGCCGGCGGGACAGCCTTGATGCCGCCCTTGTCGAGCAGGTGCGGCAGGGCAGGGGCGCCCTGATCGATAGCCAGCAGCAGGCGGGAGGCTGGCCCGAGCTGGCATCCGGCACGCCCCTGCCGGATGCTGATGCAGACGGCGTGCCCGATGCGTTTGAACGGTCGGCCGGCACGGATCCGAAGCGGGCCGATTCCGCCGAAATCCGCAAGGGGGACGGCACCACCAACCTGGAAGTCTGGCTGGCGGCGCTGGCGGCGGCATGCTGAGCCGGCGGACGCTGTTGGCGGCTCTGCTGGCATCGGTGGCAGCGCCCACCGCCGCGTTCAGCCCGGCGGCCGACACCATCCCGCTGTGGCCCATGGGCGTGCCCGGCGCGGGGGCGGCGCTGCCCGTGGAGCAGGTGGTGGAGCGCAGCAAGGTGGCCGGGCATATGGACCGGGCAGTCTCCGGCATTGCCGCGCCGCGCATGGTGGTGTTCCGCCCGGAAAGGCCCGACGGCTCTGCAATGCTGATCTGCCCCGGCGGCGGCTATCGGCGGGTGGTGATCGACCGCGAGGGCTTCGAAGCGGCGCGCTGGCTGGCCGTGCGCGGGGTCACGGCGTTCGTCCTCTTCTATCGCCTGCCAGCTGAAGGGTGGACAACCGGCGCCGACACGCCGCTGATCGATGCGCAGCGCGCGATCCGCACCATCCGCGCGAGGGCCGGGGCGTTCGGGCTGGATCCGGCGCGCATCGGCGTGATGGGCTTTTCGGCGGGCGGGCATCTGGCTGCCGACCTCGCCGCCAGGTTCGCGCTGGTCGCCCAGCCGCCGGTTGACGCTATCGACAATCTGTCGGCCCGCCCGCTGCTGGCGGCCCCCATCTATCCGGTGATCGCGATGGACGGGCCGCTGGCCCATGCCGGATCGCGGGAACGGCTGATCGGTGCGGATGCGTCAGCGGAACGGGCGCGCGCGCACGACCCGTCGGCCAATGTGCCGGCCGATGCGCCGCCACACATCCTGATCCATGCCGAGGACGACCTGGCCGTGCCGCCCGGCAACAGCCTGCGCCTGCGCGAGGCGCTGAAGGCGCGCGGCATCGCGGTGGAGACGCATCTGTTCGAAACGGGCGGCCATGGCTTTGGGCTGGCGCCGGGCAAGCCTGCCGGCGCCTGGCCCGAACTGTTCATCGCCTTCGCCCGCGCGCACGGGCTTTAGGCGGTCAGGCCCGCGTGCCCGGAACGGCGCGCACCCAGCCACGTTCATCGCCGGGTTCGCCGCGCTGCAGCTCGGTCAGCAGCGCCTTCAGCTTGGTCGTGACCTGTCCGGCTGCTGCCCCCGCGATCTGGAACCCGCCGGAGGCCGCCACGACTTCGCCGATGCTGGCGACGACGGCGGCCGTGCCGCAGGCGAAGGCTTCCGTCAGCTTGCCGCTGGCGGCATCCGCCCGCCATTCGTCCAGCGAATAGGGTCGCTCCACCACCGTCAGCCCCTCGGCACGGGCCAGCTGGATCAGGCTGTCGCGCGTGATGCCGGGCAGAATGGTGCCGCCCAGCGGCGGGGTGAGGAGGGTGCCATCCTCGAACACGAAGAAGATGTTCATGCCGCCCAGTTCCTCGATCCAGCGATGCTCGGCTGCATCCAGGAAGATCACCTGGTCGCAGCCCTTCGCAGCCGCTTCCGCCTGCGCGACAAGGCTGGCGGCATAATTGCCGCCGCACTTGGCGGCGCCCGTGCCGCCGGGCGCAGCGCGGGTGTAATCTTCGGAAACGAACAGCTTCAGCGGCTTGGCCCCGCCCTTGAAATAGGGGCCGACCGGGCAGGCGATAACGCAGAAGACATAGCTGTTCGCGGGGCGCACGCCCAGGAAGGGTTCGTCCGAGAACATGAACGGTCTGAGATAGAGGCTGCCTTCGCCGCCGGGCACCCAGTCCCTGTCGATGCGCACCAGTTCCTCCACCCCTTGCAGGAACAGGTCGACGGGCAGTTCGGGCATGGCCATGCGGGCGGCCGATGCGTTGAAACGCTCGGCATTGGCACCGGCGCGGAACAGCGCGACTTCGCCGCCCGCCGTCCGATAGGCCTTCATGCCTTCGAAGATTTCCTGTGCATAGTGCAGCACGGCGGCGGCCGGATCGATCAGGAACGGCCCGCGCGGCTTCACTTCCGCATCATGCCAGCCCTTTTCCCGGGTGAAGCGGATGGTGACCATGTGATCCGTGAACACCTGGCCGAAGCCGGGATCTTCCAGCAGGCGGGCGCGGCGGTCTGCCGGTACCGGATCTGGGTGCGGGATGTGCCTGAATGCCATGGTCCATGTCCTCATCCGAGCCCCCGTGGAACGGCAAGGGGGGACTCGCGCGGGTGCCATAGACCCGATCGAGGCGGCTGGTCAAAGAATAGGACAGGGGGTTTGCCCTAATTCGCAGGTCGAGCGGACCTTTCCGGAACGATTGCCGGGGCTGTCCGGCCCGGCTGCCACGGATCCTGTTCCGGGGGAGGAACGCTTGATGTCAGCGCGTCAGGGATCTGGGCGGCCGGGCCGGCGCCGTGCCGGGGCGTGCGGATCGCACGCCCCGGAAACGCATCAGAAGTTGGCGCGGAAGCGGATGCCGAAGGTCCGCGGCGGCGCCAGATAGGCGTTCTGGTCACCCGTCTGCAGCGGGGTCGCGAACAGCTGCGAGGGGTAGATCTCGTTGAAGAGATTCTGCGCCCACAGCTCGGCCGTGACACCGGAGTCCAGACGGACACCCAGGTTGGCGTTCACCAGGCTGACGGCGCCATGGCGCGCCAGCGAGGCGGTGTTGATGTATTGCGGCCCGCTGTACTGATACTGCACACGGCCGATAAGGCTGGCGCGATCGTTCAGCGGCGTATCGAGGTTGATCGCCGCATTGCCCTGGAATTCCGGCGCGAAGCGGAAGCGGGTGTCGGACAGGACCGGATCGATGTTCGCATCCGTCTTGATCTTCGCTTCGGGGATCCAGGTGCCGTCCAGGTTCAGGATCAGGCTGTCGGTCAGCTTGAAGGTGTTTTCCAGCTCCACGCCGTAATCCACCGCCGACTTGCCGTTCAGCACGGTGAAGCGCAGGCCCACGAACTGGGCAACCTGGATGTTGCTGATGTCGTAGTAGAAGAAGGAGACGTTGGTGCGCGCGCGGCCGCCCCAATATTCCGTCTTCGCACCCAGTTCATAGGCGTTCACGGTTTCCGGCTTGTAGGTCGGATCCAGCGGCGTGGCCCCGGGCACGACGGCCGGGTTGTTGAGGATGGTTCCGCCGCCGTTCGAGTCCATGTTGACCCCGCCCGCCTTGAAGCCGCGGTTGTAGGTTGCATAGAGCATCACGTCTTCGTTGGGCCGGTATTGCGCGCCCACCGTGCCGCTGAAGGCCTTGTCCGTCCGGCTGTCGGAATAATCCGGGCCGGGGGAAACGCCCAGCACGCGGAACACGGCATTCGGGGCCGGATCATAATAGTTGTAGGCGAACGAGCCCGTCTTCTTCTCGACGGAATAGCGGATCCCGCCGAGCAGGCTGAAGCCGCCGCCGAGTTCGGCGTTGGCATGGGCAAAGCCGGCATAGGACTTGGAGGTGCCGGCCATCACTTCGTTGGCGACCAGGCCGGGCGCGGCGCGCACGGTGCCGGGCGGCACGCCCTGCGAGGACAGCAGGACGTTCCAGTAGGTCTGTGCCTGGGTGCCCCAATCAAGGACGCGGCCGATCGTCAGCTTCTCGTCCGAGAAGAACAGGCCCAGCACATAGTCAGTGCTGAGCGACGAGATGCGGCCGTTGTAGGTGAGTTCCTGAGAGAAGAAGCGGCTGCCGAAGGTTTCATCCAGGATCAGGATGTCCGCGCCGGAGAAATCGGCATCCATGTCCACCTGCGAAACGTCGAACTTCCGCAGCGCCGTCACCGACTTCAGCGTGTCGTCGCCCACGTC